>NZ_JACJEZ010000089.1:3958-8417 GCF_014164365.1 Pseudoalteromonas sp. SG43-6 | reverse complement strand
TTTAACCTTTAACCTTTAACCTTAGCTTCTCTATTTTTATTAAAATCAATAACTAATGATTATGTATTGGTTTGTGGTTGTTTTGTTCATTTAACGCTATAATTGATAAAATTTTAATAATCAAAGAGTATATTATTTACTCTTTATTTTTCGAATCAACAGAGTACAAGAAAAGGGAACTTGTTGTGGATAGTTTCATCCGATCTATTTTGAATGCTTCTCGCGCTAAAAAGCGTGCTATCACCTTATTTATTGATTCACTTTTTATTGCCGCAGCATTTTGGCTTGCGCTTATAGTGCGTTTAGACAGCCTTGCACCTTTTAGTGAACTTGGTAATTGGCTGCTGTTAGCTATGTTAATTCCTACCGGTTTAATTGCATTTATTAATTTAGGTTTATACCGCGCTGTATTACGGTATATGAACTCGCAGGCGCTATGGGCTATTGTGCTTGGTACTGTTATAACCACTGTAAGTTTGGTATTGCTGTCGTTTTTTGTGGGTATTACTATTCCGCGTACTATGCCATTTATTTTTGCTTGGCTATGTTTACTTACTGTTGGTGGATCGCGCATTGTAGTGCGCGCGATGATTGGCAAAATGGCAACTGTTAATAAAGAATCGGTTATTATTTATGGTGCAGGCTCAGCGGGAAGGCAGCTTGCAACTGCACTCGGTGCCGGGCCAGAATATTACGTTCGTGCTTTTATTGATGATGATCAAAGCAAACAAGGGTCTATCGTTCAAGGTATTCCGGTAATTTGTTTTAAAGATATTTATGAACTGATTAATAAAGGTAAGGCCACTAAAGTATTGTTAGCGTTACCAAGTGCAAGCCGGGCAAGGCGCAAAGAAGTACTTGCGCAGCTAGAGCCATTAACGATTAAAGTTTTATCTATCCCTGGTATGGCAGATGTTGTTGAAGGTAAAGCGCAGCTTTCTGAATTTAGAGAAGTTGAAATTGAGGATTTATTAGGCCGTGACCCAGTTACCCCAAAACCAGAACTTATGGCTGCCAACATTGCTGGCAAAATAGTAATGGTTACTGGAGCTGGTGGTTCTATTGGCTCTGAGCTGTGCAGGCAAATAGTTAGGCAGCAACCTAAAAAACTGGTGTTATTTGAAATCTCTGAGTTTGGTTTGTATTCTATTGAAAAAGAACTAAATGAGTACATAGCTAATAATCATATTGATTTAGAACTAATCCCAATAATGGGCTCTGTGCAACGTATTAACCGTATTGAAACCGTAATGATGGCATTTGGTGTACAAACAGTGTATCACGCTGCGGCCTATAAGCATGTCCCCTTGGTTGAACATAATGTGGTTGAAGGTGTACGTAATAACGTATTTGGTACTTACTACGCAGCCAAAGCGGCCGTTAATGCAAAGGTTGAAACCTTTGTATTAATTTCCACCGATAAAGCGGTGCGACCAACTAATGTAATGGGGGCAACCAAACGGATGGCTGAACTGGTATTACAAGGTTTAGCGCAAACCAAAGGTAAAGAACATCGTACGCGTTTTTGCATGGTTCGTTTTGGTAATGTGCTTGGCTCGTCTGGCTCTGTGGTACCGTTATTTCGCAGGCAAATTAAAGAAGGTGGCCCTATTACGCTTACCCACCAAGATATTACTCGCTTTTTTATGACCATACCAGAAGCTGCGCAATTGGTAATTCAGGCCGGCTCTATGGGTAAAGGCGGTGATGTATTTGTACTTGATATGGGGGATTCGGTAAAAATTAAAGATTTAGCCAGTAAGATGATCCGCCTTTCAGGCCTTGAAGTGAAAGACAAAACCAACCCCCATGGTGATATCGAAATTTTATGCACCGGCCTGCGCCCAGGTGAAAAGCTTTACGAAGAGTTATTAATCGGTGATAACGTTGGCGAAACGCCACATGAGCGAATTATGACGGCAAATGAAGCTATGTTGCCGCTACCTGAATTAAAAGTGTTTTTAGAAGCATTTGACATTGCCTGTCATAACTTTGACCACGAAATGATCCGCCAATTGTTACTCGACGCCCCAACGGGATTTAACCCAACGGATGGTATCTGTGATTTGGTATGGAATGCTAAAAAAGGCAAACAGCTCGAAAGTACTCCTCAAGCGAATGTGGTTAATTTGAAGGGGTAGGGGAAGGTTAAAGGTACTAGGGGCTAGGTAAAAGACTAGGTGCTAGGCTTAACTTTGCCTTCTCGGTGTAGCTCGAAGCGCCTTGCTGTAATCGGTGGTAAAAATGGTTTAAATGATTTATTCACCACTGAGAGCACGGAGTTCACAGAGAAGAGATTAAAGACTTTAGGTTTTAAACTGTTTTAATCATATATTGTGATGTAAATTAATGAATTGGATGAAAGTCTCTAGATATTAGGCTATGCGCCTGTACTAGGGTTAGGACGCTCAAATCAGAAGTTTAAGGACGGTGAAATGAAAGTTACTGTTTTTGGCACGGGTTATGTTGGCCTGTCTAATGCTATGTTACTGGCGCAACACAATAAAGTAGTTGCTGTTGATATAGACGAAAAAAAAGTCGCGCTTTTAAAAGACCAGCAATCGCCAATTGTTGACGTTGAAATAAGTGATTTTTTACAAAACAAGCAATTAAATTTTACCGCGACCACAAATAAAGAGTCTGCTCTGGTTGGCGCTGAGTTTGTAATTATTGCTACTCCTACCGATTATGATCCTGTAACAAACTATTTTAATACCAATAGTGTTGAGTCGGTTATTAAAGATGTAATGAGAATTAACCCAACGGCGACTATGGTTATTAAGTCAACTGTGCCTGTGGGCTTTACTCGATCGATTAAAGAAAAGCTTGGCACTGATAATGTAATATTTTCGCCAGAATTTTTACGTGAAGGTAAAGCATTGCACGACAATTTGTATCCATCTCGCATTATTGTCGGTGAGCAAAGTGAGCGGGCTAATATTTTTGCTAATTTATTGGCTCAAGGTGCAATAAAGCAAGATATTGAGGTTCTGTTTACTGACTCCACAGAAGCCGAAGCAATCAAGTTATTCTCCAATACCTACCTAGCAATGCGTGTTGCCTATTTTAATGAGCTTGATAGCTATGCTGAGAGTCATGGCTTAAATGCGAAGCAAATTATACAAGGTGTAAGCTTAGACCCTCGTATTGGTAACCATTATAATAATCCTTCATTTGGTTATGGCGGTTATTGTTTACCAAAAGATACCAAGCAGCTTTTAGCTAACTACCAAGTAGTGCCGAATAATATGATTAGGGCAATTGTTGATGCTAATAAAACTCGTAAGGATTTTATTGCTAACTCAATCATTAAACGCAATCCTAAAGTTGTCGGTGTATACCGCTTAGTTATGAAGGCCGGCTCAGATAACTTTAGAGCATCTGCTATTCAAGGCATCATGAAGCGCATTAAAGCGAAAGGGATTGAAGTTGTCGTATATGAACCAGCTTTAAAAGATGAAGCATTTTTCAATTCACGTGTGATTAAAGATCTTAATGAGTTTAAACAGCTTTCAGATGTTGTTGTTTCCAACCGTATGGTTGAAGAGCTGAGTGATATTGCAGATAAAGTTTATACGCGAGATTTATTTGGTAGTGATTAAGTAATAGTTAAAGATTAAAGGTTAAAGGTTAAAGGGTAAAGGTTAAAGGTGCTAGGGAAGTGACTAGGACCTAGAGCCTAAAACCTAGCTACTATGTTTTAAAGCGTAGGCGCGGCTTAATGCCGCGCGGTTGTATTGAACCATCAGTCATTAGATTTCAGGTGTAGCTAATCTCTGCCTTTAACCTAATACCTAGCACCTATTACCCAGTATCTTTCATTTCTCGAGGTAGCTTTAACCTTTACCTTTCATTTCTCAGTGTAGCGCGAAGCGCCTCGGTGAACTCGGTGGTGAACATAAGATTACGCGAGGTAAACTCGCGCCTACGGGGGCGGGATTGGTGTTTAGATTTGCGTAGGCGGTGCTTTATGCCGCGCGGTTTATAAAATTCATGTCTAAAGCCATTTCCTACGTTTTTACATTTTACCTTAGGCGAGAAGATAAAGATGTTAATAAACACACGTCAGCAAGCTTAACGCCTACGGGTGTTAAATTTTACTCTGGTGTTTAATTAATTACTTGTAGGCGAGTGGCTTGCCACCGCGAACAGGTCTAAAGCCATTTCCTACGTTTTTACATTTTACCTTAGGCGAGAAGATAAAGATGTTAATAAACACGCGTCAGCAAGCTTAACGCCTACGGGTGTTAACGTTTATCTCGGTGTTAAATTTACTTTGATGTTTAATTAATTACCTGTAGGCGAGTGGCTTGCCACCGCGTTTCAAAATATGATGTGGTGTTTTTGCGTCAGCAAGCTTAACGCCTACGGTGTTAAATTGTATTCTGGTGTTTAATTAATTACTTGTAGGCGAGTTGCTTGCCACCGCGTTTCAAAATGTGGTGTGGTGTTTTTGCGT
>NZ_JACJEZ010000089.1:0-3858 GCF_014164365.1 Pseudoalteromonas sp. SG43-6 | reverse complement strand
GGTGTTTTTGCGTCAGCAAGCTTAACGCCTACGGTGTTAAATTGTATTCTGGTGTTTAATTAATTACTTGTAGGCGAGTTGCTTGCCACCGCGTTTCAAAATGTGGTGTGGTGTTTTTGCGTCAGTAAGCTTAACGCCTACGGGTGTTAAATTTTACTCTGGTGTTTAATTAATTACTTGTAGGCGAGTGGCTTGCCACCGCGAACAGGTTAAAGGTGCTAGGAACTCGCTGTTCGAAGCCCGAACTCATTCACTCCCTATAAAGCTTTGCGCTGCTAACTTGATCCTAAATTGATTTAAACACTCTATAAAGGATCTATTATGAAGGCTGTTATCCCTGTTGCGGGTCTTGGTACACGTATGTTGCCAATGACTAAAGCTATTCCAAAAGAAATGCTCCCACTGGTTGATAAACCACTTATTCAATACATAGTGAATGAGTGTGTTGCTGCGGGTATTAAAGAAATTGTGCTTGTTACTCATAGCTCTAAAAATGCGATTGAAAACCATTTTGATACTAGCTTTGAACTTGAAGCGACACTTGAAAAACGCGTAAAGCGTAAGTTACTTGATGAAGTGCGCTCTATTTGCCCACCTGATGTAACTATTTTACATGTGCGCCAAGGTGAAGCTAAAGGTTTGGGTCATGCAGTGTTGTGTGCTAAACCAATCATTGGTGATGAAGATTTTGTAGTTTTACTGCCTGATGTAATACTTGATGCTTATACTGCAGATCAAAAAACTGAAAACTTAGCGGCAATGATTGCACGTTTTAAAGCAACATCAGCAAGCCAAATTATGCTTGAACCCGTACCTGAGCAAGATGTATGTAAATACGGCATTGCTGATATAAATGGCGCTGTAATTACTGCGGGTGAAAGTGCGAAAATCAAAACAATGGTTGAAAAACCAAGTGTTGGTGACGCGCCATCAAACCTTGCTGTAGTTGGTCGTTATGTACTGTCAAAAACTATTTGGCAATTACTTGATAAAACTCCGGTTGGCGCAGGTGGTGAAATACAACTAACCGACGCTATTGATATGCTTATGAAAATTGAAACGGTTGAAGCATTTCATATGAGCGGCCGAGCTCATGACTGTGGTGATAAATTAGGTTATTTAAAAGCGATTGTTGAATACAGCATGCGTGATGAAAACCTAGGCGCTGGCTTTACAAGCTTTGTTGCAGAGTTAGTTAACCCTAAAAAACCAAGTCATTTAAAGGCAGTGTAAAATTTAGGTTTTAGGTTTTAGGTGCTAGGGATAAACTAGGGTCTAGGTTATTCCCTGTAACTTTACCTTTTGAGTTAGTTCAATCTTCATTAGTTGTCTTCTCTTTATTTAAAGTATGTTTTTTACGAGATTTATTTATAAAGGTGTTAGTAAACGCGCGTCAGCAAGCTTAACGCCTACGGTGTTAAAGTTTCTCGGTGTTAAATCACTTGTAGGCGAGTGGCTTGCCACCGCGTTTTAAAATGTGGTGTGGTGTTTTTGCGTCAGCAAGCTTAACGCCTACGGTGTTAAATTGTATTCTGGTGTTTAATCACTTGTAGGCGAGTGGCTTGCCACCGCGAAAGGTTTGTCATAGACGCTGCGCTTCAGAGGTGAGTAAAGGTACTAGGAGCTAGGGAAGTGACGAGGATAATTAATTAGCCTCGTGCACCGAGCTCCGAGCAATACAGCTAAGATTAGACTAAATTTAACACCGGGCTGCTCGTAGCCCGCTACTCGAAGCTCGTCAACGATTCCCCAATTTCAATTTTAATTCCTTCTCCTAATACCTCTCGATACTTTTGAGCTAATGCCTGTTTTGCATCATCATCACCGTGGACTATTTTTATCAAGCTAGGTTTTTTGCGCATGCCGGTTACAAATCTTATTAACCCCGCTTGATCTGCATGCGCGCTGTAGCCGCTGATTGTGTGTACTGCTGCGTTAATGGTGATTTTATGGTCATTAATATGCACATAACCATTACTTGGTCCATAGGTTTGAATATCTCGGCCGAGCGTGCCACGGCCTTGGTAGCCAACAAAAATCACATCGGTAGTTTTATCAGGTAAAAATCGCTCTAGGTAATTCACAATTCGCCCGCCGGTGCACATGCCACTAGCGGCAAGAATAATTGCGGGTTGTTTGCGTTTGCTTAGGTAATTAATTACGGCAATATGCTCTTGGTGGCTGTCGATAGTATGCAACTGCGCAAAGTTTAATGGATGGCGACCTTTGGCTAAGCGTTTTTTTGCTTCATCGTCCCAGAGGGTTTTAAATTTTCGATACTCTGTGGTGAAGTTAGCTGCCATAGGGGAGTCCACAATAACCTCTATATTTTGCCATGGTGAATTTTTAGCTGCGTTGTGAATTATTTGCTCCAGTTCGTACAGTAACTCTTGCGTACGGCCAATGCTAAACGCTGGCACTAATACAATGCCATTATCGGCAACGGCTTTTTCAATCACCTTTTTCAGTGTTTGCGTGCGTTCTTTTCGGCCTTGATGGTTTTTATCACCATAGGTTGACTCGATCACTAAAGTATCGGCTTTGTAAGGCGCTTTTGGGGAAGGCAGTAGCGGAGTATGCGGCGCTCCTAGGTCACCAGAAAATACCACGCGATGGGAATTCGGTTTTTTTCCTATATCTATTTCAACATAGGCGGAGCCTAAAATATGCCCGGCACGCTGTAAGCGAGCTTTCGCGGTGGGCTTGTTGCTGATGGTTGGTAAGTCAAACCAGCTATTAAATTCGATAGCGACAATACGCTTGGCAAGTAAGCTTAAACAGGCGTTAATAATTTTTTGATCTCGCGTTACACCGACTTTAAGTGCATCTTCAATCACTAATGGCAATAAACTCGCCGATGCCTTCGAAGTAAAAATAGGGCCAGTGAAACCAGCAGCAAATAAGTAAGGTATGCGGCCAACGTGGTCAATATGACAATGCGTAACAATCAGCGCAGTGACAGTTGAGATATCAAAGTCGATAGCTAAACTTGGCCCTGCGTCTTCCCCTTGAAAAAGCCCACAGTCAATTAACACCGATGAGTGTTGGTCATAATCCAACTGATGGCATGACCCCGTAACCCCATTCACCGCTCCATGATGGGTAATTTTCATGGTTGTTCCTTGTTGATTAAATTATACAAATTAGAAACAAGGTTAGGATAAAAAATGTCAAATTAAAAGGTTGGAGGTATTAGGGAAGTGACTAGGTGCTAGGAAGACAAAGGTCTTAGGTTTTAGGGAAGTGACTAGGACCTATAGCCTAAAACCTAGTTCCTATGTTTTAAATGTGGCTCGGTGTTTATGCGTCAGCAAGCTTAACGCCTACGGTGTTAAAGTTTACTTTGATGTTTAATCACTTACTTGTAGGCGAGTGGCTTGCCACCGCGTTTCAAGATGTGGTGTTTTGCGTCAGCAAGCTTAACGCCTACGGTGTTAAGGTTTATCTCGGTGTTAAATCACTTGTAGGCGAGTGGCTTGCCACCGCGATATTCAATATTGTTTCGGTGTTTTCGCGTCAGCAAGCTTAACGCCTACGGTGTTAAAGTTTATTTTGATGTTTAATTGATCACTTGTAGGCGAGTGGCTTGCCGCCGCTAAAAGGTCAAAGGTGCTAGGAAGGCAAGGGTACTAGGGAAGTGACTAGGACCTGCGCTTTAAGATCTGGTTCCTATATTTTAAAGCTTAGGCGCGGCTTTATGCCGCGCGGTTGTATTGAACCATCAGTCATTAGATTCCCCCTGTGTCAGGATAGTTGTCGCCTCTAACTTTTAATAGAGGCAGATAAAAATGAGACGTCGATTTACACAAGAATTTAAAGTTCAAGCGGTTGAAAAAGCATTATCTCAATGTGATGATG
>NZ_JACJEZ010000088.1:0-8952 GCF_014164365.1 Pseudoalteromonas sp. SG43-6 | reverse complement strand
CTTTAACCTTTCACCTAGTACCTAGTACCTAGTACCTATATATTCTACCCACAAAAAAAGCGCCATTAGGCGCTTTTTTAGGTTTGCTTAATTAACTATTACTCTGTGGCGGCTTGCGCTTTAGGTAAGTTTAATTCTGCATTTGCTTTTAAAGCTTCAATGAATACCATGTAGTTTTTGTTAACTTGGGTCATAGTAATATTTTGCTTAAGTTGCGCTTCAATTTCACCTTCAACAGTGGCGTTAGTCACGGCTTTTAAGGCTACAATTGCGGCATCACCGTTATTTAATTCAACTTTTTCAACTACTGGTGTGTCACCAGTTGGGTGTGCCATTTTAAAGGCATGTTGAACGATTGCAGGCGAAACAGTGTAAGCTTGACGAGTTAGTGCCGCTTCTTGACGAAGTTCTAAGCTTTGCTCAGTTACTAGGTCATTTAAGCTCTTGCCAGCTTCAATTTCAGCATATAGTGTTGTTGCTTTTTCTTTCGCAAGCTCTGATGCTTTTTCACTAACTAAACGTGCTTTAATTTGCTCTGATACATCAGCAAGTGCTTTTGTTGCAGCTGGTACATGCTCTTTAACACGCACTAACACAACATGCTCATCGCCCACTTCGATAACCTCAGAGTTCATTTTATCTTCAAGCACATCTGGTGAGAAGATTGCAGCTAATACCGCTGGTGTATTAAGCGGCGCAGGTAGAGAATTACGGTCAACTAATGCTGTTGTTTGTACTTCAACACCGGCAACTTCTGCAGCATCAACTAAGGTATCTGAAATTTCAAATGCAATAGCGCCCATTTCTGTTTGCTTTTCATAGAATGCATTTACTTTTTCAGTACGCTCAAGCTCAGCACGTAAATCAGCTTTAACAGTGTCATACGCTTTTACTTGTTGGCTCTGAATATCAGTTAACTGAATAATATGGTAACCAAACTCAGATTGTACAACGTCTGAAAAATCCCCTTTATTTGCTAATGCGAATGCCGCATCTTCAAAAGCAGGATTCATCATGTCACGTTCGATCCAATCTAAGTCACCACCCATTTCAGCACTAACGGTATCATCAGATGATGATTCTGCTAATGCCGCAAAATCACCGCCTTGTTGTAATTGTGCTAACAAGTCTTCTGCTTTGGCTTTTGCTGCATCATCATCTTCACTGTTATCAATTAAGATATGCGATACACGGCGTTTTTCAGGTTCGACGTATTGTGCTTTGTTTTGATCATAATTTGCTTTAACGTCTGCTTCGCTAACATGAGTTTCAAGTGTTAAGTTAGCTGCATTTAAATCAATGTAGTTTACTGATACTTGCTCTGGCGCTAAAAACTGCGACATATTTAGATCATAGTAATCGGCAATTTCTTGCTCTGTTACTGTCACGTTTTGCTGTAAAGACTCTTTGCTGATCACGACATAGTCAATATTGCGCGTTTGCTGTTGTAGCGCAACGGCATTAGTCAGTTCGCTATTTAGAGCAAAATCGGTACCTGCAACCGCTGAAATTAGCTGGCTACGAGTCATTTCTTCACGTAAATATTCACGAAATGCGTCAGGTTGAAAGTTCATTTGACGGATAACTTGTAAGTAACGATCGTTGTTAAATTGCCCACCAATTTGGAAGTATGGCAATTCTAAAATCGCTTTACGAACACTGTCGTCACTAACACGTAAGCCAAGTTCGGCCGCTAGTTGAGTTTGCAATTCTTGTTGTACTAGACGGTCAACGACGCCTTGACGAATTTGTGCCATGTAATTTGGATCAGCAGCAATTTGTGCAAAGTATTCGCCAAATTGTTGCTCTAAACGTGCACGTTCATTTTGGAACGCACGGCTAAACTCGGTTTGGCTAATTTTAACTCCATTTACTTCAGCTACGGGCTGCTCTGTGGTTTGACCTAAGTAACCACCGATCCCTGCTAAGGCAAAAGATAAAATCACCGCGCCTAAAATAATTTTAGCTACCGGTCCTTGTGAACCTTCTCTGATTTTCTCAAGCATTTATTTATCTCTATTCTATTCGAGGCAGAAATCGCCTTGCTTATGTAAAAAAAGCGTATCTTACCAGATACGCTTTTTTACTTGAAGCAGTTGGCGAGAAAGAACGTTAATTAAGCTGTAAAAGCGATTAACTTCTTACACTACCAAACTAACTCACTAAAGAGCAGTGATTAGCTGTTACATGCATCTTTAAGCGCTTTACCTGCTTTAAAAGCTGGGATAGTCGCTGCAGCGATTTGAATTGTTTCGCCAGTTTGTGGGTTACGGCCTGAACGTGCAGCACGTTCACGTACTGAGAAAGTACCGAAACCAACTAATGCTACTGAGTCGCCATCTTTAAGAGCGCCAGAAACAGCCTCGATGAATGAATCAAGTGCACGACCCGCAGCCGCTTTAGAAATGTCAGCATCAGCTGCGATTTGATCGATTAATTGAGATTTATTCACAATATCATCCTCTTTCATTGTTATTATCAAGAGCGATTGTTTTTTAAACTAACATCACTATTTTGAAAATTTTAGAGCAAACTTTTTCATGCTCATACGATTGTAATTTTTCTTCAGCCTAGGCCACATAAGGCCTCGGCTTGAAAACCAGTGCTTAACTTATCATACCATCTAGATTTGAAAAGCCCTTTAAAGCACTTTTTTTCGCTTTTTTACTGGTTTTTTGATGTTTCGACTGAAAAACTCTCAACTGGGTGTACTAAAGCCAGTTTTAAAACCTCATCAATCCACGTAACTGGGTGAATATCAAGTCCTGCCAATACATTGTCAGGGATCTCTTTTAAGTCACGTTCGTTAATTTTTGGAATAATGACCGTTTTAATTCCACCACGATGAGCGGCTAATAGTTTCTCTTTTAAGCCACCAATTGGTAATACTTCACCACGTAAGGTGATTTCACCCGTCATCGCCACATCAGCACGTACCGGGTTACCTGTAAGACTTGATACCAAACCTGTTACCATCGCGGCGCCAGCACTTGGTCCATCTTTTGGAGTTGCCCCCTCAGGTACGTGAACATGAATATCACGTTTTTCGTAAAAATCACTGTTGATACGAAATGCATCAGCGCGATTACGTACAACTGTCATAGCTGCTTGAATCGACTCTTGCATTACATCGCCTAGTGACCCGGTGTAGCTTAGTTTACCTTTGCCTGGTACTGCGGCACATTCGATGGTCAGCAAATCACCGCCCACTTCAGTCCACGCTAAACCTGTAACTTGGCCAATGCGATCGCCGTCTTCAGCTTTACCATAATCATAGCGCTGCACACCTAAGAAATCTTCAAGGTTGTCAGCATTAATAGTGACTGTTTTAGTGCCTTTTTCAAGCAAGATATTCTTCACCGCTTTACGGCATAACTTAGATATTTCGCGTTCTAAGTTACGTACGCCCGCTTCACGGGTGTAATAACGAATAATGCCGATGATTGCACTGTCTTCGATGATTAATTCACCATCTTTTAAGCCATTGCGTTTAACTTGTTTAACAATTAAATGCTCTTTGGCAATATTCAGCTTTTCATCTTCGGTATAACCCGATAACCGGATCACTTCCATCCGATCCAATAACGGACCAGGAATGTTAAAGCTGTTTGATGTAGCAACAAACATTACGTCAGATAAGTCATAATCGACTTCTAAGTAATGATCCGCAAAATGGCTATTTTGCTCAGGATCAAGTACTTCAAGCAGTGCCGATGCAGGATCGCCACGCATATCTGATGACATTTTATCGATTTCATCTAACAAGAATAATGGATTTTTAACGCCCACTTTACTCATGTTTTGAATCAACTTACCTGGCATTGAACCTATGTAAGTACGACGGTGGCCACGAATTTCTGCTTCATCACGTACACCACCTAGTGCCATACGAATATACTTACGCCCTGTCGAGCGAGCAATCGATTGACCTAATGACGTTTTACCAACACCCGGAGGACCCACAAGGCACAAAATTGGCCCTTTTAGTTTATTGGTACGCTGTTGCACGGCGAGATATTCAATGATGCGTTCTTTGACTTTATCAAGACCATGGTGGTCGCTGTCTAAAATCTTTTGTGCGCCCGCTAAGTCTTTTTTCACTTTCGAACGTTTTTTCCATGGCACATTAATTAATGTGTCTATGTATGAACGCACAACCGTGGCTTCTGCCGACATCGGCGACATCATTTTAAGCTTAGCAAGTTCAGAGTTCGCTTTTTCTTGCGCATCATTGCTCATACCTGATTCTTCAATGCGCTTTTTCAGTGCTTCGAATTCATCTGGTACGTCGTCAAGCTCGCCTAATTCTTTTTGAATGGCTTTCATTTGCTCATTGAGATAATACTCACGTTGCGACTTTTCCATCTGCTTTTTAACGCGGGTACGAATTTTTTTCTCAACTTGCAATAAATCGATTTCACCTTCCATCAACGCCATTAAATATTCAAGACGTTCTGTAACATTGGTGATTTCGAGTACTTTTTGCTTTTCAGGCACTTTCAGCGGCATGTGCGCTGCCATCGTATCGGCAAGGCGCGGCGCTTCATCAATGCCACTGACCGAGGTTAACACCTCTGGTGGTATTTTTTTATTTAGCTTTACATAGCCTTCAAACTGACTGATGGCACTGCGAATAAATACATCTTGCTCTTGCTCATCGATTTCTTCTGAACCAATAAACTGCGCATTAGCAACAAAAAAGTCTTCATTATCAATAAAGCTTTCTAGTTTTGCTCGCTGTGTGCCTTCAACCAGTACTTTGACTGTGCCATCAGGAAGTTTAAGCAATTGTAATACCGTGGCTATGGTACCAACACGGTAAATATCATCTTGCTCAGGCTCATCCACGGTCGCGTCTTTTTGCGCAACAAGGAAAATTTGTTTGTCTTTATCCATTGCCGCTTCAAGGCATTTTATTGATTTTTCACGGCCTACAAAAAGCGGGATCACCATGTGCGGATATACCACGACATCGCGCAGTGCTAGCACCGGGATTTCGACTCGATCTGTTCTCTCAAGCGTCATTATTTTTCTCTTCGCTCTTCATTAATTTTAAAGATTACTCAAGTATATGGGGATAACCTAAGTAAAGTTCAACAATTTAACGCAACTGGATTAAATAAATTATAAAAAAAGGAGCACTAGGCTCCTTTTTATTATCAAAATGAGTAAATTTTACTCAGACGCTGCTTTATCTTGGCTAGCGCTTTGATAAATCAAAATAGGATCTGATTCACCTTTGATCACGGTTTCGTCAATCACTACTTTGCTGACGTTTTCCATTGAAGGAAGTTCGTACATAGTATCAAGTAACACCGCTTCAACGATTGAACGAAGACCACGGGCACCTGTTTTACGCTCCATCGCTTTATGAGCGATAGCACGCAGTGCGTCATCACGGAATTCAAGTTCAACGTCTTCCATACCAAATAATGCGCCGTACTGTTTCGTTAAGGCGTTTTTAGGCTCATTTAATATTTGCACTAAAGCCGACTCATCGAGTTCAGTTAAGGTTGCCACAACAGGTAAACGACCGATGAATTCTGGGATCAAACCATATTTCACTAAATCTTCTGGCTCAACATCTTTAAATGTTTCACTTAAAGAACGGCTCGCCGCAGATTCTTTTACGTTAACCCCAAAACCGATACCGGTATTTTTATGGCTACGCTGCTCAATCACTTTATCAAGACCAGAGAATGCGCCACCACAGATGAATAAGATTTTAGAGGTGTCTACCTGTAAAAACTCTTGCTGTGGGTGTTTACGTCCGCCTTGTGGTGGCACAGATGCCACAGTACCTTCAATTAGTTTAAGCAGTGCTTGTTGCACGCCCTCACCAGATACATCACGAGTGATCGACGGGTTATCAGATTTACGTGAAATTTTGTCAATCTCATCAATGTAAACAATACCACGTTGCGCTTTTTCTACATCGTAATCACATTTTTGTAGCAACTTTTGGATGATGTTTTCAACATCTTCGCCCACATAACCAGCTTCAGTTAGTGTGGTTGCATCGGCCATTGTAAACGGCACATCTAATAAACGCGCTAACGTTTCAGCTAATAATGTTTTACCACTGCCGGTTGGGCCAATAAGCAAGATATTACTTTTGCCTAACTCAATATCCGTTTTACCGGTTTGATTACGCAAACGTTTGTAGTGATTGTAAACCGCTACTGACAGTACTTTTTTGGCGTGATCTTGACCAATAACATAATCATCTAAATGATTACGAATTTCTTTTGGTGCAGGCAGTTTATCAGAGGTATTGTGCTTAGGCGCAATGTCTTTGATCTCTTCCCTGATAATGTCGTTGCATAGCTCAACACATTCATCACAAATGTATACTGAAGGGCCAGCAATTAACTTACGAACTTCATGCTGGCTTTTGCCACAAAAAGAGCAGTATAACAATTTATTACTTTTGTCGCCGTCTGTAGGAGTGTCAGACATTCAGCTACCTCATCTTATACGTTGGCTGCCAAACTACTTAGCAGCTATTTTAATACGCTTAACTATACCAAAAAATATTGGTTTTCACAGTGTAAACAGCTCAAGCTAGTACTGTTAGTTACCAGCTTGTATTTGTTACTTGCTGTCGCGACTAGTAAATACCGCATCAACTAAACCATAATCAACAGCTTGGCTGGCGCTCATGAAGTTATCACGGTCTGTATCTTTTGAAATCACATCTAATGGTTGGCCGGTATGCTCTGCCATTAAACGGTTTAATTTATCTTTAATAGACAAAATTTCTTTGGCGTGTATTTCAAAATCAGATGCTTGACCTTGGAAACCGCCTAATGGTTGGTGGATCATCACGCGTGAATTAGGTAAACAATAACGTTTGCCTTTTGCACCAGCAGTCAATAAAAATGCTCCCATGCTCGCCGCTTGGCCAACACAAATAGTACTTACATCTGGTTTAATGAAATTCATAGTGTCATAAATCGCCATACCCGCAGTCACTGAACCGCCTGGCGAATTAATATATAAAAAGATATCTTTTTCTGGGTTTTCTGATTCTAAAAATAGCATTTGCGCTAAGATCAGATTAGCCATGTTGTCTTCAACTTGACCTGTTAAAAAAATGATTCGCTCTTTTAATAGTCTCGAATAAATATCATACGAGCGCTCGCCTTTCGCTGTTTGTTCAACAACCATAGGTACTAATGCATTGAGTGGATCTGTAATACCAGTGTTCATATTTATCTAATTCCTTATGCGCTTATACTTATCCTTATTATAAGAAAAGCATAGTTATTTTTTGGCGAAATTGAAGGCCACAAACTAAAATGGCTCGGGCACACTGCATAATACAGAGTAACACGAGCCATTTAATCGTTAGCGAGGGCTTAAGTCAATGACTTATTAAGCACCTTGCTGTGGATTCATGATGTCATCAAATGCTTTTTCAACGTCAGTCACATTTGCTTTAGCTAAAATAGCTTCAACAGCTTGCTCTTCCATTGCTACATTACGCATTTGTTGCATAAGTTGATCATTTGCTTTGTAGTATTCTACAACTTCAGTTGGATCTTCGTATGCAGAAGCCACTGTTGCAATTAATGCTTCAACTTTTGAATCATCAACTTTGATCTCGTTCGCTTTAATTACTTCACCTAATAATAGGCCAGTCTTAACGCGTGTTACTGCTTGTTCATGGAACAACTCTGCTGGAAGCTCAGGCATGTTTTTAGCGTCGCCACCAAAACGTTGTGCAGCTTGTTGACGTAGTGCATCAATTTCTTGATCTACTAGCGCTTTAGGCACGTCGATTTCGTTGTTAGCTAAAAGACCTTTAATTGCTTGGTCTTTCACGTTAGCTTTAACCGCTTGGTCAAGTTCACGTGTCATGTTCTTTTTAACTTCTTCTTTAAGAGCGTCAACACCGCCTTCAGTTACACCAAACTTAGTTGCGAATTCTTCGCTAAGTTCAGGTAGCTCTTGCGCTTCAACTTTCTTCACTGTGATAGTGAATTGAGCTGCTTTGCCTTTAAGATTTTCAGCATGGTAATCTTCAGGGAAAGTTACGTCAGAAACAACTTCTTCGCCTGCTTTTTTACCTACGATGTTATCTTCAAAACCTGGGATCATACGACCTTGACCAAGTTCTAATGGGAAGTCTTCAGCTTTTCCGCCTTCGAATACTTCACCGTCGATAGTACCTACGAAATCAACCGTTACACGGTCTTTTTCGCCAGCAGCTACATCAACTTCAGCCCATGATGCATGTTGCTTACGAAGTGTTTCTAGCATGTTTGCTAAATCTTCGTCAGTTACAGTTACAGCTGGTTTTTCTACAGTGATTTTATCTAAACCTTGAACTTCAACTTCAGGGTAAACTTCAAATGTTGCAGAAAATTCTAAATCTTTACCTGCTTCAAGTGCTTTAGGAGCAAATGTTGGTGCGCCAGCAGGGTTAATTTTTTCAGCTACGATAGCTTCATAAAAATTACGTTGCATTACTTCGCCAGCAACTTCCTGACGAACTGCGCCACCGTAACGTTTGTTGATTACAGACGTTGGTACTTTACCAGGACGGAAACCATCAATACGCTGGGTTTTAGACAGTTGTTGTAAGCGTTTTTTTACTTCGGTCTCAACGTTCTCTGCAGGAACGGTGATGGTCAGACGGCGCTCAAGGCCTTGAGTCGTCTCAACAGAAACTTGCATGATATACCTCAATCTTCAATTTTGGCGACTGTTCGCCTTCCTTACAAACACGGTAATCACTATGCGTTTTGGCACGTTTAAAGTCATTAAAGCGACTTATCAACCCCATCTTCACTATAAGATACCAATGCTGCTCTGCCCTTCGGGCACTATGTTAAACAATAGACGCGGCATTATAACCTAATATTTATGATAGTCGAGTCTAGGGGGCAATTATTTGGTCAGATAGCGGATTAAGCAAGCATAGCGGATAAAAAGTAGGCGTTTAAG
>NZ_JACJEZ010000087.1:0-9261 GCF_014164365.1 Pseudoalteromonas sp. SG43-6 | reverse complement strand
GCATAGTGCAGCCTTTTATTCTAGTACTAGATAATGAATCTAGTGTGTATAAATATAGTTTAACCTACATTTTTACGTGCATTGCGGAACATACGCATCCATGGGCTATCTTCGCGCCACTCATCTGGGTGCCACGAGTTAGCAACCGCACGGAATACACGTTCAGGATGTGGCATCATTACTGTAGCACGGCCATCAGCTGAAGTAATACCTGTGATACCTTCTGGCGAGCCGTTCGGGTTAGCAGGATATTGTGTCGTAGGGTTACCGTAGTTATCAACAAACTTAACCGCTACAGTACCTGACTCAAGCGCTGCTTTCACTGCTGCATCATTAGCAAACTCAGCATGACCTTCACCGTGAGACACAGCGATAGGCATACGAGAGCCCGCCATACCGTTGAAGAATACCGAAGGATTCTCTTGCACTTCAACTAAGCTAAAACGTGCTTCAAAACGTTCCGATTTATTTGTCACAAAGCGTGGCCAATGTTCAGTGCCAGGGATCAACTCTTTTAATGTTGATAACATCTGACAACCGTTACACACACCTAAACTAAATGAGTCTTGGCGCTCAAAGAAGCTTTGGAACTGCTCACGTGCCATATCATTAAATAAGATTGATTTAGCCCAACCTTCACCAGCACCTAACACGTCACCGTAAGAGAAGCCGCCACATGCCACTAAGCCTTTAAACTCTTCCAGACTTAAACGCCCTTCAAGAATATCGCTCATGTGTACATCAACTGCCGCAAAACCAGCACGGTTAAATGCAGCTGCCATTTCTAAATGCGAGTTAACACCTTGCTCTCGTAAGATAGCCATTTTAGGCTTAGCGCCTGTCGCAATATACGGTGCTGCCACATCTTCATTTAAATCGAAGTTTAGTTTAACGTTAAGACCAGGGTCTTTAACATCAAACTTGGCATCAAATTCTTGCTTGGCACAATCAGGGTTATCACGACGTGCTTGCATTTGGTAGGTGGTTTCTGCCCAAATAGTACGTAATTCAGTACGCGTATTACTAAGTACAGGGTTACCAGAGCGGTTAAATACCACACTGTCGTCACTGTTAAGTGTGCCAATTTCATGGCTGATTGCAGCAATGCCATGTTCAGCAAATACTGCGTTCACGACCTCTAAATCACTGTTAGCAACTTGGATTACCGCTCCGAGCTCTTCATTATAAAGTGCTTCAATGTCAGAACCTGTTAAACCATCTAAATTAACAGTCACACCAGTATGACCCGCAAATGCCATTTCAGCCACTGTGGTAAATAAACCACCGTCTGAACGGTCATGATAAGCAAGTAACTTATTATCAGCGACTAACGCTTGCATTGCATTGTAGAAGCCTTTTAGTAATTCAGGGCTATCTACATCTGGCGTTACATCACCTAATTGCTTATAAACTTGCGCTAAACTTGATGCACCTAGTCGGTTTTTACCTGCACCTAAGTCAACCAAGATAAGTGAGGTTTCACCTTTATCTGTACGTAGCTGCGGAGTAACCGTTTTACGTACATCGTCAACACGACCAAACGCGGTGATAATAAGTGATAATGGTGCTGTTACTGACTTCTGCTCGCCATTCTCATCCCACTGGGTTTTCATCGACATAGAGTCTTTACCCACAGGAATGGTTAAACCAAGCGCAGGACAAAGCTCTTCACCCACTGCTTTAACTGCTTCGTAAAGACCCGCATCTTCGCCAGGGTGACCAGCTGCTGCCATCCAGTTAGCAGACAACTTAATGTTTTCAAGCGGTCCAATGTTAGCACAAGCAATATTGGTTAATGATTCAGCTACGGCCAAACGTGCTGATGCACCGTAATTAAGCAATGCTGCAGGTGTACGCTCACCAAGAGACATTGCCTCACCATGGTAAGTGTCATACGTTGCTGCAGTTACGGCACAGTTAGCAACTGGCACCTGCCAAGGACCAACCATTTGGTCACGAGCAACTAGCCCTGTTACTGAGCGGTCACCAATGGTGATCAAGAACGTCTTTTCAGCAATCGCAGGTAAACGTAATAAACGTGTTGCCGCTTCACTTACGTCAATATTTGCAGTATCCAGCGCTTTACCAATAACTTGTTGAGATTGCGCTTCACGGTGCATTTTAGGTGCTTTGCCTAATAACACATCCAGTGGTAAATCAACGGGGTTGTTACCAAAATGGCTATCTGCAACGGTTAAATGACGCTCTTCAGTCGCTTCACCTATTACAGCATATTGCGCACGTTCACGCTTACAAATGGCTTCAAAACGGTCAAAATCTTCAACCGCGACAGCAAGTACATAACGCTCTTGAGACTCGTTACACCAGATCTCATGCGGTGCCATGCCCGGCTCATCATTCGGAATATCGCGCAGTTGGAATTTGCCCCCACGACCACCGTCATTAACAAGCTCAGGGAATGCATTTGATAAACCGCCCGCGCCCACATCGTGAATAAACGCGATTGGGTTAGCATCACCTAACTGCCAGCATTTATCGATGACTTCTTGACAACGACGTTCCATTTCTGGGTTTTCACGTTGTACTGACGCAAAATCTAAATCTTCATTTGATTGGCCTGACGCCATTGATGAAGCAGCGCCGCCACCTAAACCAATGTTCATCGCTGGGCCACCTAACGCAATCAACTTAGCGCCAACAGGAATTTCACCTTTTTGTACATGGTCAGTACGAATATTACCTAAACCACCTGCAAGCATAATTGGCTTGTGGTAACCACGCACCTCAAGGCCATTATGACTGGTTACTTGCTCTTCATAAGTGCGGAAGTAACCGACTAAGTTTGGACGACCAAACTCATTATTAAACGCAGCGCCACCCAATGGGCCCTCAGTCATAATATCTAATGCTGTAACGATACGAGCAGGCTTACCAAAATCAGTTTCCCACGGTTGCTCGTAACCAGGAATACGTAAGTTTGATACAGTAAAGCCAACTAAACCTGCTTTTGGCTTAGAGCCACGGCCTGTTGCACCTTCATCACGAATTTCACCACCTGAACCGGTAGCAGCACCAGAAAAAGGTGCAATCGCAGTTGGGTGGTTATGGGTTTCAACTTTCATCAAGATTTCAATGTTCTCTTGATGATATGCATATTCACCTTCAGCATTTGGGAAGAAACGACCCGCTTTCGAACCTTTCATTACTGCGGCGTTATCTTTATAAGCAGATAATACGTTTTCAGGGTTTAGCTCGTAGGTATTTTTAATCATTTTGAATAGCGATTTAGGCTGAACTACACCATCGATGGTCCAATCTGCATTAAAAATTTTATGACGACAATGCTCTGAGTTTGCTTGGGCAAACATAAATAATTCAATGTCGTTCGGGTTACGCCCTAACTTTTGGAAGTTTTCTACCAAGTAATCAATTTCGTCATCAGCAAGGGCAAAACCTTGCTCAACGTTTGCAGTTGCTAGCGCTTCACGGCCGCCGGCTAAAATGTCAACTGATGACATTTGACTCGGTGCATCAGTACGGAATAACGTCGCAGCGTTGTCCATTGCGCTGTGCGTTGCTTCGGTCATGCGGTCATGTAATAAGGCTGCAACTTGATTTAATTGCTCAGCGTTTAAGTCACCTTCAACATAATAAGCGATGCCGCGCTCAACACGGTGTACTTGAGTTAAGCCACAATTATGTGCAATATCCGTCGCTTTTGAAGCCCATGGCGAGATTGTGCCAGGACGAGGCGTTACTAACACCAAAGTGCCTGCAGGTGTATGTTCGGCAATCGTTGGACCATAGGTAAGTAACTTCTCAAGCTTAGTTTGCTCATCACTTGACAGCTGTGCGGTTAGATCTGCAAAGTGTGCATACTCAGCGTATACATTAGTGACTGGAAGTTGCGCCTGTTGGCAACGGGCTAAAATTTTCTGAACTCTAAAATCGGAAAGTGCTGGTGCACCACGAAGGATCAACATAGGTATTTTCATCCGGGGTTAGGGATTGAACGATATTTTAGGCGGGTATTATATACTCAAGTAACTCGGAAATACAGGTTAAGCAGGGAATTAAAATTGCAGCAAGAGCGCTATAAGTTAGCATCGTTTATTGCTAATTATACCTAGTGGCAGATGAAATATAAAACACAGTAAAGTCATCTATGACAAATCGCCAAGTGACGTCATCGCAAAGTTTTGATATAAGGGTGTAATAGCATTCAAGGGGCACAGTATGTTTAAACAAAAGCTAATAACAATCATTACGTTAGTAATGCTTTTGTGTGCCTGCGATATGCAACAGCAGCAATCTCAACTCAGCCAAATAAAAACTCAAAACAAAATCAGAGTAGGTACGTTAGCTGGAGCAAGTAATTATTATCAAGCAGTGCAAGGTGAACAAGGATTTGAATATGAGTTAGCGCAAGAGTTTGCAGATCACCTTGGGGTTGAACTGGAGATGGTGCCATTTTTTAACTTATCCGACATGTTTTCACGCTTAGATAGCGGCGATTTAGACTTAATAGCCTCTGGTTTAACGTACAATAAAGTACGCGCCCAAGATTACCGTTTTGGCCCAACCTATCGCACAATTAGCCAAAAACTGGTTTATAAACAAGGTAGAGTAAGACCTCGTGATTTTGATGATCTAACCGATAACCTGACAGTACTTGCCAAAAGTAGCCATTCATTGGCACTGCAACAAATTAAACAAACTCACCCCAATTTAAATTGGCGCGAAACAGAAGATCTCGACGAAGAAGAGCTATTACAAGCAGTGATCGATGGTGATATTGATTACACTCTTGCCGACTCACATACCCTATCGTTGTTTCGTCGCTATCACCCTAATCTTAGTATTGGTTTTTCTGTTACTCGTAACGATCCCATTGCTTGGCTGCTGCGCAAAGACGGCGACGATTCGTTATATGCGTTAATGGTGCCGTTTTTTGGTGAAGTAAAACAAAGTAATCAGCTTTATGTACTTGAAGAAAAATATTTTGGCCATGTCCGCCAATTTAACTACGTTAATACCCTTGCCTATATTGAAGCAATTAAAGAAACACTGCCAAAATATCAACCTTGGTTTGAGCAATATGCAGGCAGCCTAGATTGGCGATTACTTGCAGCTTTAAGTTATCAAGAATCAATGTGGAATCCGCGAGCAAAATCCCCCACAGGAGTTCGTGGTATTATGATGCTCACTCGTGATACTGCAAAGCAGGTCGGCGTAACTAATCGTCTTGCTCCTGAGCAAAATATCAAAGGCGGCGCAGAATATTTGACGAAGCTAGAAAAACGAATTCCCGACCGCGTTCCTCAGCCAGATCGTACTTGGCTAGCTTTAGCATCCTATAATATTGGTTGGGGTCACGTGAACGATGCTCGTATTATTACCGAGCAGCAAGGTGCTAGCCCTGATAAATGGGCTGATGTGAAAAAACGCTTACCGCTATTAATCAAAAAACGTTACTACCGTAAAACCAAGTATGGCTATTCGCGCGGTGACGTTGCAGTCAAGTATGTGGATAATATTCGTCGTTACTACGATGCACTAGTTTGGTTAGATGAAAATGACGCGATCAGCACACCGACTACTGAACCCGATGATGCTGAACAAATAGATCAACCTACTACCCAAGCTGCTGAGATTAAAAATCCAAAGCCTGCCACAATACAAACCACGGTCTCCCCAGCAAAAGATGACAGTATCGATGAGCAAGCACCGCAAAAAAAAGATAACGGCGAACAATAAAAATAACTTTAAATGCGATAGGTACGCGCAAACTAAAATATCTATTTACTTGTCATCAAATGATCACTAATGTGTAGTATCAAGTATATAATTAACTTATATCTTTTCTCACTCTCACATTTTCAGGAGAAACCATGCTGAAACGTCGGCGTACACATTCGTTCAAACGAAATGTTATTTATTCATCATCTACCCGTCGCAGAATAATGCTGCGTAATTTACATAGAAAAGTAATTTGGCGTCGCAGAATGTTTGCAATGCAACAAATGGCAGAGTTAAGCATTGCAGCACCTGCAGGTTAAGCCTTCAGGTCACGCAAAGCTTTCTTTGCAGCTTTTATTTCTTGACGGCGGCGTTTAAAAAAATCAGAAATAGTTTGCCCACACAACTCACCTAGTATTCCGGCCTCAACTTCAACCTGATGATTTAATCTAGGATCTTGTAATAGATTCATAATAGAGCCTGCTGATCCTGTTTTTTCATCCGCAGCACCAAACACTAAACGTTTGATACGACTGTGTACTAGCAACCCGGCGCACATAGAGCATGGCTCCAACGTGACGTATAAAGTACAATCAATCAAGCGGTAATTATTAACGACCTTGCCACCTTCGCGTATCGCAATCATCTCTGCATGAGCAGAAGGATCGTTATCGGTAATCGAACGATTGTAGCCAGCTGCAATCAACTGATTATCTTTGACCAGTACAGCACCGACAGGAATTTCATTCAACTGCTCCGCTTTTTTTGCATACTCTAGAGCTTGCGCCATCCAATATTGATCGTTCAATTGTTCACTCATTGACTTAATCTTTAACTAATTATTGTTTAATTATACTCACTTAGGCCATTAAAACGCTAAATATACTGATTAGTGATAAAAATAAAACAAATTAAAACAGCTTTAACATGGCTCACCCCGTGCGATTTACGATATAATCTCTCGCTTTTTTTATTTAGCTCACAACACACGGGTAGCAAATGAAATTTCCTGGACGCCGCAGGCATAAACATTATTTTCCAGTGGAAGCCAAAGATCCACTTACTAATCAACTCAACGCCAGTGATAAATTGCAACGCAGCTACATCACAGGGATAGATCAAATCGTAGTTGATATAGAAGCTAAAGTCGATCAAGCTTTCCTTGACGAATTTCAACTGCGCCGAGGTATGTCGCAAGTTATTGATAGTGATATAACCAATGCATTATATGACCGCTTAAAACTCAACGATATGATCGATTATGAGTTTGCAGGCGGTACTATCGGCAACACTATGCACAACTACTCAGTATTAGCGGATGACCGCTCTGTACTACTGGGTGTGATGAGTGAAAACATTAAAATTGGTAGCTACGCTTATCGCTTTTTATGTAACACCTCAAGTCGTGTCGATCTCGACTATTTACAACCGGTAGATGGTCCTATCGGTCGCTGCTTTACACTCATTGACGATACTGGTGAACGTACTTTTGCCATCAGCGCAGGTCTGATGAACCACCTACGACCTGAATCAATCGATCAGGAGTTAATAGAGAACTCATCGGCATTAGTGATCAGTGCTTACTTAATGCGTACGCAAGGTTCTGAGACGATGACAGAAGCAACAATGCAAGCTGTCAAATATGCCAATGATGCTGGCATCCCTGTCGTACTCACTCTTGGTACTAAGTTTTTAATCGAGCAAGACCCTACTTGGTGGGCTAGTTTTGTTGAAAAACATGTTGATATTTTAGCAATGAATGAGGAAGAAGGGCTGGCAATAACTGGCTTTGAAGACCCTCTACTTGCTGCTGATAAAGCACTTGATTGGGTAGATTTAGTGATCTGTACCGCAGGTGAAAAAGGCTTGTTTATGGCAGGCTACATCGATGAGCAATTTAAACGAGAAACAGAATACCCATTGCTGCCTGGCGCAATACCAGATTTCAATCGTTATGAGTTTTCGCGCGCTATGCGCAAAGTTGACTGTCAGCAGCCAATTCGTGCATACAGCCATACAGCGCCATTTATGGGTGGTCCAGACTCTATTAAGAACACCAATGGTGCAGGAGATTGTGCATTAGCGGCGGTACTACATGACTTATCGGCAAATGTTTACCATAAGCTCAATGTTGGTAATTCAGCTAAACACCAGCAACCGGCAATGACCTACTCATCATTAGCACAAATTAGTAAGTATGCTAACCGTGCCAGTTTTGAGGTGTTAGTACAGCATTCACCGCGCTTATCTCGTGGTTTACCTGAGCGTGAAGACTGCCTCGAACAGGTTTATTGGGAGCAGTAACAACTCCCAATACATATTAGTTAAAAAATAGAGATATCAAGTTTTTTAGATAGCAGCTCAAGGGCTGCTATTCCTGCCACCGAGTTGCCAAATGAATTTAACCCAGGCGACCATACTGCCACTGTAAACTTATTCGGTAACACCGCTAATATAGTGCCCGATACTCCTGATTTACCCGGCATACCAACCCTATAACCAAAATCGCCCGCCGCATCATAGAGGCCGCTGGTAAATAATAATGAGTTGAGCTGTTTGTTTTGCAGACTTGAAAGTACGCGTCTATTAGACACGTTATCTATCCCTTTATTGGCCAGAAAGTTATATGCTTTAGCCAATTCGACACAATTGAGCTCTATTGCACAAAAATTAAAATATGCCCATAACACATCATCAACTTCGTTTTTAAAGTTACCAAAGGACTTCATTAAATGCCCCATTGCAGCATTACGATGACGAAATTCATACTCAGAATTAGCGACCTTCTTATCAATCACTATGCCCTTATTTCCAGACAATAACCTAAATGTTTCTAACATTGAATGCATAGGTGCAGACAAGCGGCTATATAACGCATCACAGGTAACGATAGCACCGGCATTTATGAAAGGGTTACGCGGTATACCCTTTTCAAACTCAAGCTGAGTCAAAGAGTTAAACGCAGTACCTGACGGCTCTTTGCCGACTCGTTGCCATAATTCATTACCATAGCGCTGCAGCGCTAACGTTAACGTCATTACTTTAGAAACAGATTGAATTGTAAAGCGTTGCGAGCAATCGCCTGCGCAAAATGTCTGGCCATCAGTCGTATATATAGCAATAGAAAATTGGTTAGCATCAACCTCAGCCAATGCTGGAATATAATCCGCCACTTTACCTTGTGATAACAGTGGTTGCACCTCAGCGGTAATTTCATTTAAGACTTGTTGATAATCAGAGGTAGGCAAGGTAACCCTCATTGGCATTGAAAACAGAAATAAAATTCTACCATATTAGAAGAAAAGCAGACTGACTTTATTACTCAAATAATACCTAATAAAACACGCTTACAGTCACTTATGAATAATGCTGATTTGCCTTTTACTTACAAAGAGTGCGAGCTTGCATTTTCTTATGGGTAGCGCGAGTTTTTTAAGATTAATACCAATCTGCATAAAGATTAAGTCAATTTTATCCAGTCTCTAGAGCATATGCTTTTAACCGTATCAGGAACAGAAATGAATTTATTCCACGCTTGCGAAACCTGTTCGACTATTTCTT
>NZ_JACJEZ010000086.1:0-9738 GCF_014164365.1 Pseudoalteromonas sp. SG43-6 | reverse complement strand
GTGTTTTCAGATTATATCACTAGAATACCGATTAAAAAAGGTGAGACACACTGCCAGTACATGAATATAATAGTGAAAAATTTTATCCCGTTCTATTAAGGCAATATTATGATTATCGGTGTACCTAAAGAAATAAAAAACCATGAATACCGTGTAGGTATGGTCCCTGCTAGTGTTCGTGAGTTAGTAAACCACGGCCACCAAGTTTTTGTTGAATCTGATGCAGGTATGGGCATTGGCTTCACTAACGAAGATTACACACTGGCAGGTGCAGAAATTCTAGCAACTGCTGCTGAGGTTTTCGCAACAGCAGAGATGATTATAAAAGTAAAAGAGCCACAAGCCGTTGAACGTGCAATGCTACGTGAAGACCAAATTCTTTTCACTTACTTACACCTTGCACCAGATCTTCCACAAACTGAAGACCTAATCAAAAGCAAAGCAATTTGTATCGCATACGAAACAGTAACTGATTCACGCGGTGGTTTGCCACTACTTGCACCTATGAGTGAAGTTGCTGGCCGTATGTCTATTCAAGCTGGTGCACAAGCGCTTGAAAAATCAAACCATGGTCGTGGCATGCTACTTGGCGGCGTACCGGGTGTTGAGCCAGCTAAAGTTGTTGTTATTGGCGGCGGCATGGTTGGTCGTAGCGCAGCACAAATGGCTGTTGGCCTTGGTGCTGAAGTTGTCGTACTTGATCGTAACATTGACGTACTACGCGCACTTGACGCTCAGTTTGGTAATAAAGTTAAAGCGATTTACTCAACAGCTGATGCACTTGAAAAGCATGTACTTGAAGCTGACCTAGTAATTGGTGGCGTACTTATCCCTGGTGCTGCTGCACCTAAACTAGTTACTGCTGAACACATTAAAGCAATGAAGCCTGGCTCTGCAATTGTTGATGTTGCAATTGACCAAGGTGGTTGTATCGCAACGTCTAAAGCAACAACTCACGCTGATCCGACCTTCATCGTTGATGACGTTGTTCACTACTGTGTTGCTAACATGCCAGGTGCTGTACCACGTACATCTACTTTCGCACTTAACAATGCAACATTGCCTTTCATCATTAACCTTGCAAACAAAGGTTATAAGAAAGCATTACTAGATGACGCTAATTTCCTTAAAGGTCTTAACGTGATCAAAGGCCAAGTAACTTACAAAGAAGTTGCTGAAGCCTTCAACATGCCATACGTAGATCCACGTACTGCTGTTGAAAACGCATAACTAGCGTTTAGAATAATAAAAGCCTGTGAACATCAGTTCACAGGCTTTTTTTATATCACCAAAAAAGTTTATTACAGCTTACATTGTGGGTTTTTACCCGCCGCTTTTGCTGCTTTTTGCTCATTTAATGCTTGTGGCAATTTTGCTTGTAGCTCTTTAATGCGGTTAGCAGGTGCTGGGTGAGTAGACATAAATTCAGGTGTATTACCACTGCCTGCTTTACTCATATTCTGCCAAAGTGTTACGGATTCTTTTGGATTAAATCCGGCTTTTGCCATTAAATCTAAACCCACTTGGTCGGCCTCAGATTCATGAGAGCGACTAAATGGTAAAATAACGCCGTACTGCGCACCTAAACCAAGACCTTGCATAATTTCGTTACGATATTGTACATTGCCCATTTCAAGTGCGGCACTGCCCGCTTGCATACCTGTTTGTAGCAAGGAACTTTGTGATACGCGTTCATTAGAGTGCTCAGCAATTACATGCCCTACTTCGTGCCCGATAACGGTTGCTAGCTGATCTTGATTTTCAGCCACTTTTAACAACCCTGTATGCACACCAATATAGCCACCGGGTAATGCAAACGCGTTAGCTGAATCGTCTTCAAATACCACCACTTCCCACGCCTGAGTTGCATACTGTTGCGGTAATACTGCAATCACATCGTCAGCAATGCACTTTACATACGCATTTACTTGAGGATTATTATTAATTTTTTGATTCTTTTTCATATCAGCAAAGCTTTGCTGACCCATCTGACTCATTTGTTGATCAGAATAAAGCGCAATTTGCGTACGCCCTGTTGGTGATGTTTTACAACCCGCTAATACAGCGGTGGCAAGCACAGCCAAAACTAATTTTTTCATTGTATTCTCTTAACTAACAATTTAATTGTTCTTAGAATAGCAAACCAGCCTGCAATTGAATATATCGACTGCCAGTAAAAACATCTGTTGCGTTATATTTCAGTTAAAGGCGATAGTTAGCATGCAAACTAAGTACCCAAGACTAATTGTCGCTGTTACAATAGCAGCCTCTTTTTGTTTAATGGGTTAGTCATGCAGGACTCGGTTTCTTTAAATAAACGCATTCTATTACCTTTACTCGCCAGTATTGTTGCAATTACGCCACTGGCAATCGATATGTATCTTCCGGCAATGTTAGTCATTGCTAACGACCTTAATACCACAATGCCTAATGTACAAATATCGTTAAGCATATATTTAGCTGGCTATGCGCTGGGAATGCTATTTTTTGGCCCAATCGCAGATCAAATTGGTCGTCGCGTGTTAACGAAGGTCGGCTTAGCATTGTTTGGCTTAAGCTCTGTCGCATTGGCCTTTTGTAATGACATTCATCTATTTTGGGCTTTGCGGGGCGTACAAGCATTCACAGGTGCTGCAGCAACCGTTGTGGTGCCAGGGATAATTCGTCATATTTATAAACAAGATACTGCTAAAGGAATGTCGTATGTATCGATGATCATGATGGTAGCGCCCTTAGTCGCACCAACGGTTGGATCAATGATCATGGGCTTATCTCACTGGCAAACAATCTTTTTAGTACTGGCTAGTTACAGCTTTGTTATTTTAGCCTTGGTACAAATATACTTAATCGATATCCCTATTTTCAAAAGCCCGATGAAAGGCTTTGCACTATTTTTCGATAGCTATAAAACCGTATTTAAAAATAAAGATACCCGAGCAGATATAGCCAGCTCAATGTTTGTCTCATTCGGCTTTTTTTGCTTTTTAACCGCAGTGCCCTTTGTATACCTTGATTACTTTAAAGTATCAGAACAATTATTTGGTGTTTTATTTGCTTTCAATGTCATGGCGCTAATGTTTGGTAACTTTTTAAATACCCGCCTAGTACCACGTATTGGTTCACGAAAAATGCTGTATTATGGATTAGCGGTCGGCTTTGTAGCTGGCAGTGCCCTACTCACATTTAGCATATTACACCTATCGCTGTATTTTATTGTTGCAGCTATTGCTCCTCTGATGATGAGTTTAGGGGTTACCGCTAGTAATGCTGATGCATTGATCTTAATGCAGTTTGAAGAGCGTTCTGGCACCGCTACGGCGGTTATTGGTACATTGCGCTTTGGCAGCGGTGCATTAGTCGGTCCAATTTTAGCCTTAATGCATGCACAAAGTGCGGTACCATTTTCAAGCTTAATGTTCAGCGCATTAGTATTAACACTAATAGCCCAGCTTTGGCACCGAGCTAGAAACAAAAAAAATGCCCGTAGTTAACGGGCATTTTTTTACTAAGCGACTTATTTATTCAGCTGCTTTAGATACCATCACCATTGCAGGGCGTAATAAACGACCATTTAATGTATACCCTTTTTGCATCACTGCTAATACAGTGTTAGGTGTTACATCATTGCTTGGTTGAATCGACATTGCTTGGTGGAATTCAGGATTAAACTGCTCACCTTGTGGGTTAACAATTTCAACACCAAATTTTGCAACCGCATCGTTGAAGCTTTTAACTGTCATATCAATCCCTTCAAGCAATGGCTTTAAGGTTTCGTTTTCTTTGTCTGAGAACTCAATAGCACGTTCTAGATTATCAATAACAGGTAATAATTCGTTAGCGAACTTTTCAAGTGCAAATTTATGCGCTTTTTCTACATCTTGTGCAGCACGGCGACGAATATTATCAACGTCTGCAGCGGCACGTACTACGCTATCTTTTTGGTTTGCGATAGTTTGTTTCGCATCTTCAAGCTCAGCATAAAGCATAGCAATTTCAGCTTCAGGGCTAACTTCTTCGCCTTCGTGCGCGTCAGCAGCTTCTACAGCCGCTTCAACGTCTGCTTGCATTTGCTCTAATTCTTCGTTTAATTCAACTTCTTGCTCTGGTGATTTTGTCTGCTCAGACATAATTTAAGTGCTCCAATACTTTTCAATTGCGGTAATTATGGGGATTGAATCAAAAGATTCAAGAGCCAGATGACTCGATTAATTTAAATTCTTGAATGATTGCTTCAATTTGCGCCGATTTAGGACAAATTACACAAAAACGACTTTGATATTCTTGATTTTGAAAATACGGCACGCTGATCACCATCAGTTCGTCACAATCAGTAAATGGCAATTGTGACGTATTTAAAACCGACACACCATTTTTAAAAGCTAACTTATCTTCTACAAAGTTCAAAAATGAGACACCAATATTTAAGCTTTGTTCACAATCAATTTGCCGATATAAATAATTTTCGCCGACCACGATACTGTTATCTGAGCCTAATTTATGGCTCAGCTCACGGGTCCATTGATTTAACGAATCATGACAATTTCGTGGTGCTGTATTTGCCATTGCTTGCATACGGTACAAGCCTTCCATTAAAGTTTGCTGACTGAATACAGTATTAAGCCAAGTAGCGAATTGATAACGTACGGTGTCAGACGCATCATCCGGCTTATGAATACAAATGTTATGGCTTTGCCCTGCTCTATCTAACAGTAAAATAAGCCAATCATTGCTGTCAAAATCTAATACTTCAACTCTAAAAACGTGTTGAGAACTTACTTGCGGCAGACCAACGCAGCAACATACTTGATAACGCTGGCTTATACCATGCGCCATCTCGACTAATTGCGCTTGTGCAGGCTGCCAATACTGCGCAATTTGCGACAGAGGGAAAAATTCACTTAGCCAATAATCAAACCCGGCATTAGTAGGTACCCGTCCAGCAGAAGTATGCGGTGAATACAGCAGGCCTATTTTTTCTAGGCGCGACATCGCATTTCTAACTGTTGCAGAACACACAGCCATACCTTTTTGTTTGGCAATACGGCTTGACGCGACAGGTTGACCTTCACCATTACAGTACAGGCTCATCACGGCGGAAAATATTTGCTGATCTCGAGGGTTTAAATTCATAGTATCTACATCTTGCTGCATACTGGGGATATCGGGGCGTAGTGAGTTTATTTCAAGGTTATTTTCAAACTTGTCACTTTTGAGTTACTCTACTGATATTAATACTATTGATGCGTTTATCATGGAATCACCGTTTAAAACCATAGGTTTAATTGGCAAACCAAATCACAGTGGTGCAGCTGCAACTTTACAGCGCTTATACACTTTTTTAAATGCGTTAGGATTTGACGTGTTATTAGAGCAGAGAACCGGTCATCAATTAACCAATGTCCCCAAGGAAAAGTTAGTCAAACTGGTTGAGCTTGGCGAACGTGCCGATCTCGCTATTGTGGTCGGAGGCGATGGTAATATGCTTGGCGCAGCAAGGGTATTAGCCCGATTTGATGTTGCTGTTATAGGCGTAAACAGAGGCAATTTAGGCTTTCTAACAGATTTAAACCCAGAAGGCTTTGAAGCTAGTTTAGAACAAGTATTAAGTGGTCAATATCTTGAAGAAAAACGCTTTTTATTAGAAGTTGCAGTTTATCGCCATGGCGAATTAAAAAGTGCTAACTCAGCAGTGAATGAAGCCGTTTTACATGCCGATAAAGTCGCTCACATGATTGAATTTGAAGCCTTCATTAATAACGATTTTGTTTTTTCTCAGCGCTCTGATGGTTTAATTGTCTCAACCCCTACGGGCTCAACAGCCTATTCGCTGTCGGGTGGCGGGCCCATTTTGACCCCAGAACTAAATGCAATCTCATTAGTACCGATGTTTCCGCATACATTATCAAGCCGACCATTAGTGGTTGATGCCGATAACGAAGTACGCTTAAAGCTCAGCTTAGAGAATACCGACAGCTTACAAGTCAGCTGCGATAGTCATGTGGTGCTTGCTGTATTGCCTGGCGATGAAGTGATAATTAAAAAAGCAGATAAGAAACTACGCCTGATCCACCCCAAAGACTACTCTTACTATCATGTACTTCGCACTAAGCTCAACTGGGGTAGTCGTTTATATTAATTTTATTGCGCTCATTCAGACTTTAGAGCAAAATAAGCTGAATTCATTTATTACCTTTTCAAGGGAAATCAAACCGAAATGACGTATGTTGTTTTCTTTGCTTTATTATTACTGATAACGCTGCTTGGCAGCTATTTGGTGATTGAAAATAATCGCCGAAAAGCGCTTGAAGCGCAAAAAAAGCTATTCAATAATCGCGTTAAAGAAGTAACTCAACAGTTAAAAATAAAATTAAATGAGTACTGCGACGCAAAAATAATTCGTCCTAAATACATCCCAAGAATACAAGTTATTGCCAGTAATTTCTTTGTCGTACAACCTCATACTGACGAAAACTTATTGTATCTTGAACGCATAAACGAGTCATTGATCAGCACGATTAGTAGTGAGTTGGCAAAAACTTATGTAACAGGTGAACGAGATGCACTAGCTGAACGCTTAGATTTTTTTGTGGCTGAGTTACCCATAGCCGGCTTTGCTTACAATAAAACGTTTTACCATGAACTTTTACCATCCATGATTAAAGTTTTACGCACTGATGATTTATCTGCGAATCCTGAAGATTATGTCAAACCTCTTGATCCTGAAACTAATTTTGAGAAATCAACCAGTGAGTAAGTAATAAACTAGATAGCGACATTAAAAATTAATTTGCAAAAACCCAAAACACTGTATAAATTAACAGTTAATTGACTGGATGGATGAACAGTATGTTAACTGGGTTAGAGATTAAAAATTTTGCAATTGTAAGCAATTTAAGCACCGAGTGGCAAAGCGGTATGACAGCCATTACGGGTGAAACAGGTGCCGGTAAATCTATTGCTATTGATGCCTTATCTTTATGTTTGGGTGAACGTGCCGAAGCCTCAGCTGTTCGCCCAGGCACTGAGCGCGCTGAAATATGCGCCACCTTCGATTTAACCAACCTCCCCTTGGCTAAGCAGTTTTTAGAACAGCATTTGCTATCGAATGATGAGCAAGAGTGCTTACTTCGTCGTGTGGTGTGTAAAAATGGCCGCAGCAAAAGTTATATTAATGGCACCCCAGTCACTGCAGCCCAACTAAAAGAAATCGGTCAGTACTTGATCTCTATTCATGGTCAACATGCTCACCAATATTTGCTTAAAAGCGAACATCAACTCCAGCTATTAGACGCTTATGCAGGTCATCAACCTCTGGTTGAAGCAGTGCGCCAGCATTATCGTAATTGCCAAAACTTACAAAAAGAATTTACCGCGCTCGAACAAGCCCAGTTGCAACAAGCAGCGCAAAAGCAATTATTAGAGTACCAAGTAGCTGAGCTTGATGAGTTTGCTTTACAACCAGATGAATTTTCGCAAATTGAAGCCGAGCATTATAAGCTCAGCCACAGCCAAACTATTATTGAAGCATGCCAACGAGAGTTACAAAGCTTATACGAAAATGACGAGCAAAATGCCTGTTCCCTATTACAACATAGCGCGCAGCAGTTTGCTGAGCTTGCCGGGTTTGATGAAAGCCTAGCTAGTGTGGCTGCTTTACTCGAAGAAGCGGCTGTGCAAGTTGAGGAAGCGAGTCGTGAAATTCGTAATTATGCAGAGCAAGCTGAACTTGATCCGAGCCGACTAATCGACGTTGAAACACGATTAAGTGGTGCGATGGATTTATCACGTAAACACCATATTAAACCAGAGGACTTAGTTGAGTTTCACCAAAGTATCACACAAGAGCTTGAGTCGATTAGTAATAACTCGACCCGTTTAACGCAACTTGAAGGTGAAATTAACCAAGCATTAGCAGCTTATCAGCAAGCTGCGCAAGCCCTAAGTGAAAGCCGTCATGAGGCAGCGCAGACATTAAATACATTGATCAGTGCAAGCATGGCGCATTTATCAATGGAAAATGGTGTGTTTGAAATAGCCCTTACACCACAACCTGAAAAAGCACCAAACAGCCTAGGTTATGATAATGTAGCCTTTTTAGTCTCAACTAACCCAGGCCAACCGTTACAACCGTTATCAAAAGTTGCCTCAGGTGGTGAGCTGTCACGCATAAGTTTAGCGATACAAGTTATTATTGCGCAAAAAGTCACTACGCCAACGCTTATTTTTGATGAAGTGGATGTAGGTATTTCTGGACCAACTGCAGCAGCTGTAGGCAAGCTTTTACGTCAATTAGGCAAATCGACTCAAGTTATCTGCGTAACCCATTTACCGCAAGTTGCCAGCTCGGGGCATCAGCAGTTTTTTGTGGCCAAAGAAATTGCCAATGGCGAAACCTTTACACAAATGTTGCCACTCAGTAAACATGGCCGTATTGATGAAATTGCCCGTTTACTTGGTGGTGATAACATCAGTAAAACAGCCAAAGCTAACGCAAAAGAGTTAATTATGGCGCATGCTTAATTAAGCTAAAACAACACCTACGTTTAAACTATTTTTAAATACAACCATCCATTAAGCCTTACTTATATAAAGCAAGGCATAATAACTAACAATAGAACACATATAAATCATGACGATAACAACATTGCCAATAAAATTAATTAGCCTACTTTTTTGTTTTACACTTTTAACGGGTTGTAATGATTACTTTATAAATACCACGCAACTGACGAATAGCACATGGCAACCACTTTTAGTCATTGCATTTATTAGCCTATTTTTGATCCCGTTAATTAGCTTAGCGCTGCTTATATTTAGTCAATGGAAGCACCTTCAGTTTAAAATAACTCTGCAACGTTATTTACATGGCTCACTTGTTTTAATGCTCGCCATAGCGTGGTTTATCGAATTAAGCTTAGTGCAACGCGCTGATAACCGTATGGATTTGATGTTAACGTTGTGCGCGCTAGCCACTCAAATGGTATTAGTCGTAGCTGCTTTTGTACTTGTTAATAAACAACAAAAAATGCACCACCGCGCTAAAAACTTTCTGTAAAGTATTGTTTAAAATAACAATTAAAAACATTTACTTTACATAATTGACACATTTAATTTAGCAACATACACTCAATAAAATAAAAAAATCGATGGAATGAATAATGAGCGCTACACAATCTAAAATCACCCAGCTAAAACGTTGTTATGCAACATTACAACTGGGTGTTGCTAAAGCTGATGGCCGCCTTACTCTTACTGATAACCTGCTGCATTTTGAAGCCCTCAATAAACAACTTAACTTGGGTTGTTATGCCATCAAACTTAATAACATTTCCCATGTCGAAAAATGCGCAGCTAAAGCCGGCGGTTTAATCCCTATTACCGCCGCTGGAATCAAAATAACCACCAAAGAAAATTATCATCTAGAGTTTATTTTAGCTGAACCCGATGAGTGGCTTAATTGCCTGCAAGCGAGTCATTAAGCATTAAAGGAAAGGTACTAGTACTTCGTCACACAAATTTTGACTAGTTGAGAGCACCGTAAGCTCTCTCTAGTTTTTCACGTGCTGAATCAACATTAAACATCCAATTTATACTGGCGCCTTCTTTATTTCGACGCCATTCCCACGCCGTGAGCTCTGTCTTTAACTCTTCCATACTTGCTATGCGCCGATCTAAGCATTGCTTATTCATATTGCCAATTTCTATCTCGACCATATTCAACCAACTCGCATGTTTAGG
>NZ_JACJEZ010000085.1:0-9846 GCF_014164365.1 Pseudoalteromonas sp. SG43-6 | reverse complement strand
GCTCTGTTGTTTTTAAGCGATTCATAAGATCACAAAACACCATGAATGTTCCCTCGCTTCCCACATTTTTTAATACTATTAGTTCATTGATATATAAAGGCTAATTCTGGGGATACTTTAGCTTTCCACCCGTTGTTAACCACGCTTGATTATCTTTTCCTACAATGAGTGTATTACCACTGGCGGCAAATGCGGACTCTGAAGGTATTAAGCTAGGTAAATTTACTTTATCGGTTCGTGTCCATGTTTTGCCGCCATCTTGTGTACGTTTAACTACATAATAACCATCGACAGGATCACCCATTAATAAACCATTGTCTTGATCCCAAAATGCAATTGAATCAAAAAAACCTGCCTGATCCTGATTCTGTAACAATAATTGCCAACTTTTACCTGCATCTGTTGTTTTATATAATGAAGACTGTTTACCTGAGCCAACACTCATTACAATCGCGGTTTGCGTATCAAACACCGCAATATCACGAAAGTCATTATTTATGCTGCTTTTAACACTGCGATCATGCCAATGTTTACCGCCATCTTGGCTCACCCATACACTATTATTGGTACCTGTGACCCACAACGATTGATCAAATATCGCCGAACCACGAAGTGAAGGCTTACCATCAATCAATGTATGCTGAAAGCCATCAACTTGCTGAGCAATAGCTAAGTGGCTAAACACAAAAAAAGTCAGTACACAGAACGCTGTTAAGCTATGAAACGCTGTTATTATCATTATGAATCACCGATACCAATTAGTTTATTTTATAGTAGTTAACATAAACGCAGAGTAAGTTAGTCATCCGTCCTTGTTAATCTTACTCCATCAACAACCATTGACCACTGCCCATCGCTAAAAAATGGTGGTTGCGAAACCTCAAAAGTTGTATTCATTATAAGCATATCAACTAAGAAATTATCGCCATCAAACTCATCAACGGATGATGAAATAGAAGTTCCACCTCGTTGATAGTCAAAAGTTCCATCTGGGAGTATTTCTAGATACATGCCAGGACCTTGCCAATAACCTATATAAGCAAACTTATCTGCGGGTATTGGCTTACTGCAAGCACTCAGTGCCAACATAATAAATAAAGTGATAACTATTTTTTTCATTCGTTTCATTGAGACTTCGCTAAATTAGGTAATTCAGTGTAGCAATAAACACCTCACACTTACTACTTGTGTATCGATAAATTAATACAAATCATAGTAATAGCGTATCCATTAGATTGATGAGTGACTTTATTGCACACTCAACCATAACGTGTCTATTTTACTACAAGCGTCACCGTAACATTCGCTAAAAAACCAAGTAATAAATGCTTAGTACTCAATACTTATCCGAATATAGTTAATAGTAGAAAGGCTTAACTACCCATTTACTACTTGGAAAATACATTTAGTTACTCTAGTATCAACTTGTCTAGGCTAACTATTTGCATTTAAATGAAATCATTTCCTTCGCTGTATTTTGCTAATCTATTTTTAATTATTGGCACCGGTTTACTCACCACCTATTTAGCCCTCTATTTAGGGAAAAATGGCATCTCGACCTTTTGGATCGGGTTAATGACCTCATGTTATTACATGGGTTTGTTGCTTGGCTCAAAGCTTGGTTATCACCTTATTAAATCGGTCGGCCATATTAGGACCTTTGCAGCCAGTACCGCCGCTGTTTTAGCGTGCGTTGCAGCACACGGCGTTAGCGATAATATTTATTTATGGTTAGCCCTGCGACTATTTGTAGGCCTTGGTATGATGTGTAACTACATGGTGCTCGAAAGCTGGCTCAACGAACAAGCTGCACCAGAGTCTCGCGGGCGAGTGTTTTCGTTTTATATGATCACCTCTTATCTGGGTATGATTTTAGGTCAATTTGCATTAGCCGAATTCCCAGAGCTTGGCTATGCACCACTATTTTTAGTGTGCATGGCGCTGGCAATTGGCATTATTCCTATTTCAATCACTCGTAGGATTCACCCCAAGCCATTAAAACCAATTCAAGTCAGTCTGTTTGACTACTTTAAAAAAGTACCGCAATCACTTACAGCTGTTCACTTTGCGGGTATTATAAATGGCAGCTTTTACGGCCTTGCACCAACATTTGCCAAGTCATCTGGGTTTAATTCGTCAGAAATTGCCATTTTTATGTCTGCAACTATTTTTGCAGGTCTGATCGCGCAATGGCCAATGGGGATATTGTCGGATAAAATACGTCGTAGCGTATTGATCCGCACCAATGCGGTTGCGATTGGTGTAGTTAGCTTGGCTTTATTTTTGCTACCTATTACGCAAACACTCGCCTTTGCACTCACTTTTATGTTTGGCTTGTTCGCCTTTACTTTATATCCATTATCCTCAGCCTTAGCTAATTCACGCGTTGAAGATGAAGAGCGCGTTGGCGTGTCATCTGCGTTATTAGTTGTTTTTGGAGCCGGTGCAGCACTTGGTTCAACTGCCAATGCACAAGTTATGACCTATTTTGGTCACCAAGCCCTTTATGCCTCCATCGCATTATTAACGGTGATAATGTACTTATTACTCACTTACATTAATTCGAAACAAAAAGTAGAACAACCAGAGTCGAGTGATTACGTTGTAGGCACATCAGACGTTACCAACTCGCCACTGGCTGCGACCATGGATCCTCGAATAGAAGAAACGACTGCCCACGAGCAAATGTTGGTGGTCGATGAAATTGATGATGAATATGAAGAAAACAATGCAGTCTTTGATACCGATGATCCACAGGGTGACCTGTTTAAAGACTTTCAAACGCAAAACGAAACAGCTGAACTAAAAGACTAGCGATTCATTTTCGATATTACAAAAGCAGGTAACAGCTTCAATTTACCTGCTTTAATTGAGCAGCTGATAATTTACACTCAGAAAGGTAGCCTATAAGATGACCCTTGTCATTGCCCGCATACGTTTTAAACTCCCCGCCTTTATGCTCCGCATTTTTATAAAAATGAATGTAGTATAAATTAAGCTCACTTCGGCTGGGCCCCCCAAGCTAAGTAAGTTAATAGCTGCCTTCAATCGCTTTTCCAAAATTAATGTAGCTTTTTAGGCCCACTACGAACAAGCTCTTTACCGTTTTCAAACACATCATCTGTAACCCAGCGGCCTAACAACAAGTTATAGTTATCATCAAGTACAGCTACAAACGGGCGACCATTGGTATTATTGGTCGCCAGTGCCACACCGGCTATATTTTTTAAGCCCAATCCACCATTATCAATCAGTAATAAAAAAGCTTCTAGCTCTGCGAGGGTGTCAATTACATCGTTATCATTAATCATACTGTTTACTCAGTTATAACTTAATGAGTGAAGGATAACAGTTTATGAAAATAGGCTCTAGGGGCTGATTAAACGTTAAAGGTGGGAGTTACGACCCAATACTCAACGTATTTATTTGCGCTTACTCGCTCTACATCAGATAGTAGCCTTTGCATTGAAACTATTAAAACTGCTTATATAGGAAAACCATGATCAAACGACTTTTAGCCGCAAGCTTAATCTTCTCTTCGGGTTCTGTTTTTAGCGCTAACCCAACGGTTGAAGAGCTGCGTATTAAGCAAGCCACAACCGCTATGCCACAAGTTTTAGATATATTTTCTGAGGATATCGCGCAATTTGAACAAAGCTGGAAAAGCCTAAAAAACTTTAAACAGGCAACTGACTTACTACATGATTACTCAACCCAACTCTGGCTCAACGCCAAACAACACATTACCGTCACTAAAAGCTACGATGACAGAGCACTTTACTGGGCTCGCCTACTTTCAAGTAAAATAATCCGTACAACAAAACCTGAATTTGCATTAACAACTGCCGAGCAAAGCACATTGTTAACAATGTTAGAAAATGGCAGTCGCGGTCGCACCGACCTAGCCTACTCTAAAAACACCACCAAAAAGATTTTACTAACAGGCTTTGATCCATTCTTACTGGATAGAAACATCAATCAAAGTAATCCATCCGGTGTGGCCGCATTATTACTCGACGGCCAAGTAATTACTTATCAAGGTATCAGTGCCGAAATAAATACTGTGATGGTGCCTGTTCGCTATGAAGACTTTGATCAAGGTATTATTGAAGAACTACTCGCCCCTTATTACGCTCTGAATAACGTGGATATGATAGTTACCGTTAGCATGGGTAGTAAAGACTTTGACCTTGAACGCTTTCCAGGTAAGCGGCGCAGCGTAACCGCCCCCGACAATGCAAATATTGTCTATGGCGGCACAGCAAAAGCGCCACTGATTCCAAGTTTAAACGACCGTCCACTCCCAGGGAGTGAGTTTGTGCAATTCAGTTTGCCCGCCACGCAAATGCAGCAAGCCAAAGGGCCATTTCCGATAAATGACAATCATAAAGTTGTTACACTCGAAAAAGCCTTTGAACCTAAAACTTTAGCTGAACTAAAAGATGCGATTGCAGTAAAAGGCGGCGGCGGTGGTTACCTGTCTAACGAAATTTCGTACCGCAGTATTCGCCTGCGCGATCAACTCAATTCAGATATTCCGACTGGGCATATCCATACGCCACGTATAGCGCAGTTTGAACCAGAAACAGAAGCTAAAATAGTCAAACAAATTCAAGCAATGTTAGAGCAAAGCCTATTAGCCCTTTAAAACACAATAAAACATACTGCTATTAGCTCTACAACTGATAGCAGTTGAAACAACCACCTACTTTTAATTGAAATAATACCAATCACTGCTTCAATAAATTAAAACAGAAATTATTTCAAAGATGAAAAAGTGCTACCCCATCTCCTTAAACTTTCCTTGCTGCTGGATCATACAAAAATCAGACTACCACTGACTGGTACCTATAAGGTAAAGAATAACATTGCCTTTACATAATTTTTTGTTTATAAAAGTGGATGGTATTGGTAGTTATAATAGGTAATTAACTAACAAATATAAATATTAAACATTGGCATCCAAATCACTTTCTGCAATTATTTTAAACGGATATAATTCCTTATGCATATAAGCAAAAATCACATAAAAACAATAATAATTTCTGCGGTTGCAGCATCAACTTTAGCAGGTTGCGCTACAACATCATCTAAAGTTGTTGAAACCCAAACAGTTGCTAGCTATAACACTAACTACAGTGGCACTAAAAGTAAGTTGGTAGTTGGGCAATTTGTTAACCGTTCAAGTTTTCAAAATGGCATATTCTCATCTGGGCAAGACCGTTTAGGTAGCCAAGCTAAAACAGCATTAATGAGCCACTTACAACAAACAAACCGTTTTAGTGTACTTGATCGCGATAATATGACCGCACTTGCTGAAGAAGCAAAACTAACTGGTACAAAACAAGTTATTAGCGGCGCTAAATTTGTGGTAACAGGTGATGTGACAGAGTTTGGTCGCAAAGCTATTGGCGATCGACAGTTGTTTGGTTTATTAGGCAAAGGTAAATCACAAATAGCTTACGCTAAAGTAACACTAAACATTGTCGATGTTACTACATCAGAAGTTATCTACTCAGTTCAGGGAGCTGGTGAATACAGCCTATCTGAGCGTGAAGTTATTGGTTTTGGTAGTACCGCTTCATACGATGCAACCTTAAATGGCAAAGTGCTTGATTTAGCCATTCGTGAAGTCGTAAACAAGCTTGTTACAGGACTTGAATCAGGCCTATGGGGCAGTAAATAATGAAAAGGCTAATTACTTTAGCCTTAGTATGTGCTGCGCTTACAGGCTGTAGCTCAACTAAAGAGCCTATCTATTATTATGGCGAATACAGCTCAGCCGTATACGCATACCTAAAAGCAGATGAAGTAACAGTTGAACAGCAAATTAAAATGCTTGAGCAAGTTATTGCAGATGCAGCAAACAAAAGTAAAATTGTTGCACCTGGCTTGCATGCTCATTTAGGCATGCTGTACTTTGAAACAGGTGACCCTACTTTAGGTGCTAGCCACTTTGAAACTGAAAAGTCACTTTTCCCAGAGTCGGTTCAGTATATAGACTTCCTTCTAAAATCTGCGAAAGGCGTTTAACATGTTGAACTTTAAATCAATAACAGCAACTGCGCTGTTTGCATTATTAGCGGGTTGCGTTTCGTCACCACCGGCTCATGATTACACAGCGTTTAAACAAGCTGATCCACACTCAGTTATTATCCTGCCACCGCTCAATAATACACCTGAAGTTATAGCGCCTTACAGTGTAATGACCCAAATGGTTGCACCTATTGCAGAATCCGGCTTTTATGTTTTTCCTGTTGCGCTCGTTGAGCAAACCTTTAAAGGGAATGGCCTTTCAGTTGCAAGCGACGTGCATCAAGTTCCTATTAAAAAGTTACACGATATTTTTGGTGCTGACTCGGCGCTTTATATTACTATTGAAGAATACGGCACCAGCTACGTTGTAATTTCAAGTGAAACAGCTGTAACTGTTTCCGCATCTTTAGTCGATTTACGCACTGGTGAACAATTGTGGCAAGGTAAAGCAAGAGCTTCCTCAGCCGAGCAGCAAAATAATGGCGGCGGTGGACTTGTAGGCATGCTGGTAGTGGCAGCAATTAACCAAATAGCAGAAACTGTAACAGACAAAGGTTTCGAAATTGCTGCTATCGCATCAACGCGCTTACTTTCATCAGACGCTTACAACGGCCTACTATATGGTCCTCGTTCGCCTAAATATGGCCAACCGGTCCCGAGTGAAAAGAAAAAATAAAATGCTATTCTGATTAGCTAATTAAGTATTAAAAAAGGTAAGTTTATGAGGCCGAACCGTACAACGATTCGGCTTTTTTCTAACATATGGCTCACTAATTTAGTATGATTGGTATGATTTTTAAATATCTAACCTCCACCTTGAAATTACCTAAAATGCAAACTTACTTTTAAAAGCAAGCAAATATGGCTGCTCAGTCTATATCGCTAGTGACGTTGTCACTCATAACGACAGCCTATAAATTATCGTTTTTGGGTAAAAGCGTTGAACTGATAAAAAAATGGCAAACTAACTAAGCAAGGCCTATTCCCTGATTGATGTCTGATCTAGAGGTTTTATTTATCAAAATAAAACATAAACCACTGATTATAAATAACAAAGTAAAAACTTATAATTAAACAGATTATTTTACTTATTCAGCTCTCGACATTGCAAAAAAAACAACGTTATACTATCACTTGATGAAACACATGAATTTACACTCACTCAGACACAATAAAACGCTATTAAAATATTTAATGGTGCTTTTACTGCTGTTCAGTGTTTTTTCACAGTGGCACTCAACTGTTCACGCAGTACAAAGCAGCACAGAGTGCCAACTCTGCATAAGTTCGTTTGATTTTGACGATTTAATATCTCCTACCACCAGTATATTTGAACCTGAAAGCAACCGCTACAGCGCTGTTTTAGCCTTACACTCTCCTCAATTTAGCGCAATCGTTGCGTTTTCAGGTAATCGTGACCCACCGAATACTCTTTAAAGTTCACTGTTAAAAAACCGTTTTATAAAGACTGTTTGCCATTGGGTAAGCAGCCAGTTTTAGTGCAAATTTTAGAGATTAAATAATGAAAATTAAGTATTCACCATTAGTTTTGGCGGTATTAACTGCTATCAGTACACACGCAATGGCAGCAGAGAAACAAATACAAAAAGATGAAAGCGATTTAGAAAAAATTGTTATTACAGCTTCACCGCTTAAACGTACCGTACTTGAATCAAGCACCCCAGTATCAATTCTTAGTGGCGAAGAGCTTGATCAGCACCAAGCAGCAACCCTTGGCGAAACCTTAAAAAATGTGCCAGGTGTACACAGCTCTTATTTTGGACCCGTTGCCAGTAGCCCAATTATCCGAGGATTAGATGGACCTCGAATCAAGGTTGTACAAAACGGATTAGGCGCATCTGATGCATCACGCGTTGGCCCCGATCACCAAGTATCAACCGAAACCTCTACGGCCACACAAATTGAAGTATTACGCGGCCCTGCTACTTTGCTTTATGGTAGTGGTACAATTGGCGGCGTTGTTAATGTGGTTGATAACCGCCTCCCCATTGAAAGACAACAAGGTATTACTGGAGAAGTATTTGCTCAGTACGATAACGTAGCAGATTCAAAAACAACATCTACTGATTTAAATGCCGGAACGGGCGACTTTGCTGTTCATATTGATGCTTACAACCGTAATACCGGTGACTATAAAATACCTGTTCCCGCTGATATTAATGAACATGGTGGCAGTACTAAACTCTCAAACTCAGCAATCGATGCACACGGTTATAACTTAGGAGCTGGCTGGATCACTGACGATACACGCGTCGCTTTTGCCTATGGCTCAATGGACTCAGAATACGGTTTACCGGGTGAAGATGGCGTATTTATTAAGTTAAAACAAGACCGCTATCAAGGTGTTGTTGATTGGAATAATCTTGACGGTTTTATAAAATCGGTGCATTGGCAAAATGCATATACTGATTACCAACACTCAGAAATTGAAGGGACTGAAATAGGCACTACTTTTAAAAATGAAAGTATCGAGTCTAGACTATGGGCAGAGCACAGCGCGGTTTATGGTTGGCACGGTATAATGGGCTTACATTATAACAAAAGTGATTTTGAAGCGATTGGCGAAGAAGCCTTCACACCACCAACAAAAACCGACAGTTTAGCCGCATTTTTAATGGAAGAAAAACAAACAGGTGCTTTATTGTGGCAGCTTGGTACACGCGTGGAGCAACTAACCCATAAAGTGAATAACCAATTTTTTGATGAGCTATCAAACGATAATAGTATCTCATTTGCAGATGAAGATTACACGGCGGTTTCAGGCTCTGCAGGAGTAGTTTGGAGCATTAACGACAAGCACTCATTAGCATTTAATTATGCATATTCACAACGAGCTCCTTCGGCATCAGAAATTTATGCCTACGGCCCACACATAGGCTCAGGCACATATGAAGTAGGCGGTGCTTTTGATGTTGTTAATAACAGTGATGGTACTTACTCTGTGGCTCAAGTTGCCCAGAGTATGGATAAAGAAGTATCAAACAACTTAGACGCTACATATCGCTATAACGCTGATAGCTGGAATGCCAGCATCAGTATATTCCAGAACCAAATTGACGATTATATTTACGAAGACTTTAGCAACCTTGTACTAAGTGATGGTGAGTTTATTACTTCCCAAGCTTATGATCAATTACAAGATACAGGTGCAGCTTCAGATGAAGAGACTGATGGCTTACCTGTGGTAAATTTTGCGCAAGGAGATGCTAAACTCTATGGTTTTGAAGCACAAGTTGACTGGCACTTAAACGAACAATGGCGTCTGGATGTGTTTTCGGATTATACCCGCGCTAAACTAGATAAAGGCGGTAACGTACCAAGGATCCCACCATTACGTGTTGGTTCTTCAATACATTATGAATACGGTAATTGGCACACTGAAGTAGAAGTCACTCGCAACAGTAAGCAAGATAAAATTGCCGCAAACGAAACCACCACCGACGGCTATACCATGCTATCAGCCGCTGCTAACTATTACCTTGATTTAGGTAACGTTGACATGACATTGTATTTAAAAGCCGACAATCTAACCGATCAAGAAGCGCGCGTGCATTCATCTTACTTAAAAGACGAAGCACCACTTCCAGGTCGCTCATTTAGTATAGGTGTAAGAGCGCGTTTTTAAACAGCGCTTGCTATAAGTGTTTGTTAAATAAAACAGCTCTTATACCAATCGTGTTAAGTTACTGACCATTTATAGCGACAGATAAATACAGTGATAACAAGGCGTAAATTTTGACATGTAGTTGTTCTACTTGAAAAAATTATAACGCAGTTAGCGCTTTATTT
>NZ_JACJEZ010000084.1:0-10151 GCF_014164365.1 Pseudoalteromonas sp. SG43-6 | reverse complement strand
GAATGGCGCCGAAATAAAGAAGGCGCCAGTATAAATTGGATGTTTAATGTTGATTCAGCACGTGAAAAACTAGAGAGAGCTTACGGTGCTCTCAACTAGTCAAAATTTGTGTGACGAAGTACTAGTACCACCCCAATCATTATTTACGGTATGTAGATCTGAATGGCACACCCCGCAATATAAGATTTCAATCGCAACATCTTCATCGCGCAAATCGCGTCTTTCAAAATGAAATGGCTCTAATGGCGTATTAGCTTGATTTGCTGCGTATCCGATAGTTTTCATCTGCTTTCCCTTCTTTGTTAAAAACTGAGTTTAATTAACCACTCTAAAACATTGTCTTAAGCTGCCTAAACTGTACTATGTGCTGTTAGTAGTATAGCCCTAGATACAAACTGTTAAAGTTTATACTCTAGGCTACTAGAAAAAGTTTAATGCAGACTTAATAGAGTTAGAGAAAATATGCGCGGAATGGGTAAACAAGAAGCAATAAAACATCATGATGCGATGAATTTAAAGCAAAGCATTGTCACCTTGTGGCCTTACTTAGTTGCTTTTAAAGGCCGTGTAACACTTGCAACACTGGCATTGATCGCCGCAAAGGGTGCCACTTTATTGATGCCATGGGCGCTGAAAGAAATAATCGACAGTGTTGATCCAAGTTTACAAAATATAGTCATCGTACCCATAGCTTTACTGTTACTGTATGGCGGACTACGTTTTGCGAGTGTGTTTTTTGGTGAAGTACGTGATGCGTTGTTTGGTCGTGTAACTGAACATGCTATGCGCCATATTGGCCTAAAAGTATTTAATCACCTACACAGCCTTGAGTTGTCGTTTCATCTTGATAGGCAAACTGGCGGCATTAGCCGTGATATAGAGCGTGGCACCAGTGGCTTAAGCTTCTTAATGCGCTTTTTAATGTTCAATATTGTGCCAACTTTATTTGAAATAGCCGTAGTTGCGATTATTTTTGCAACTTTATTTTCGCCGTGGTTTGCCGTAGTTACCCTGCTTGCAGTGGCTTTATATATTACCTTCACGGTTGTTGTAACACAGTGGCGCAACCGCTTTATTCGCGAAGCAAACCAAGCCGACAATAATAGTAATAGCCGTGCTATTGACAGCTTACTTAATTATGAAACCGTTAAATATTTTAATAATGAAAAGCATGAAGCACAAACTTATGATGGCTTTTTAGCTAGTTGGGAGCAAGCCCGGCTTAAAAACCGCTTATCGTTGCTTGCCCTTAATTCAGGTCAAGCCTTGATCATAGCAGCAGCGATCACCGCCTTAATGTGGCTTGCTAGTATTGAAGTGGTTAAAGGCACACTCTCTATTGGTGAGTTGGTAATGATCAACGCCTATATGATCCAATTATTTTTACCGCTCAATTTTTTAGGCTTTGTTTATCGAGAAATTCGCCGCGCCTTAACCGACCTTGAAAATATGCTCGGACTATTAACCCGTAAACCACTCATTTCAGATAAAGCAAATGCACAACAGCTCAATATACAACACGCTGATATAGAATTTAAAAACGTTAACTTTGGCTACCATCCATCAAGACCTATCATTAAGCAGCTTAGTTTTTCTATTAAAGCAGGCAGCAAAGTCGCGGTGGTGGGCGCCAGCGGTGCAGGAAAAAGCACCCTAGCCCGTTTACTGTATCGCTTTTATGATATTGACAGCGGTGAAATACATATTGATGGTCAACAACTTACTAGCGTCACACTCAACAGCTTGCGACAAGCGATTGCCATTGTGCCACAAGATACTGTGTTATTTAATACCAGCATTCGCGACAACATTGCTTATGGCCGTCCAGATGCTACAGCACAAGACATTGATAATGCTATTAATATGGCGCATTTACGCAGCTTTATTGATAGTTTAGATAAAGGTGATCAAACCCTCGTTGGTGAACGAGGTTTAAAAGTTTCAGGCGGTGAAAAACAACGCATTGCCATAGCCCGAGCCATTTTAAAACGCTCCCCTATTATCATTTTTGACGAAGCAACATCAGCGCTAGACTCTCATTCCGAGCAAGCAATATTAAAAGCCATGTCTGCACTAGCCTCTAATCATACCAGTTTAGTTATTGCCCATCGCTTATCAACAATAACAGATGCAGATACGATTATTGTGCTCAAAGAGGGCCAGCTGATCGAGCAAGGTAAACATGATGAGTTACTTACCCTCAATGGTGAATACGCGCGCATGTGGGAACTTCAACAAAAAACAGCATAAACATGGAGACTCATCTTCGGCGCGGGATACACACTGTATGTCGCGTTGCTTGTTGTTTCACCTAACTGAGAAGTAATTCACCTCAAAAGTTTGTCTGTTTTTAGGTTATCAATAACAATCCGAGTTAGAAAAACGTGAGATAAAAATAATTAAATTACATTCAGGGAAATCCAATGAAGAAAACACTTATTGCAGCAACACTTGCTGCCACATTTCTGACCGGCTGTTCAGAGCCTAAAACAACACAAGCGCAACAGCAGCCTAGTGCCGAAACCCAGACAGCAAAAGCTGAATTAGGTAGCTTTGGGGTAGATTTAACAGCCCGCAATGAAGCCATAAAACCAGGTGATGACTTTTTCATGTACGCCAGTGGCACATGGTATGACAACTACGTTATGCCTGCCGATAAAACTCGCTACGGTGCATTTGCAGGATTGGCAGAGCGCAGCGAAGAGCGTGTTAAGGCAATTATTGAAGAGATCGCAGCCCGAAAAGATTTAAATACTGAAGAAAAGTTAGTTGCCGATTTCTATAACGCGTATATGGATACCGATACCCTTAATAAGCTTGGTGTGTCGCCAATTAAACCACTACTAACGGAAATTAGTAACGTTTCATCAACCGATGATCTAACCAAATTGTTTGGCCAATCGTGGTTAACGGGCGTTAACTCGCCTATTGGTGGTGGCATGTGGTTTAACCGCTTAGACCCAAATAAATATGAAATGTCATTAGGTGCTGGCGGCTTAGGTTTACCAGATCGTTCTTACTACCTTGAAGATTCAGAACGTTTTGTTAAAACTCGTACTGCTTATGTAGCCCATATTGCCGACATGCTTAAATTTGCAGGTGTTGACAATACAACTGAACGTGCTGAGGCAATTTTAGCCCTTGAAACCAAAATAGCACAAGGCCAGTGGCCACGAGAAAAACGTCGTAACCGCGACCTTACCCTAAATCAAATCGAACGCAGCGAGCTGAGCTCTAGCTATCCTGATTTTAATTGGGATCTGTATTTTGAACAAACAGGATACCAAGTACCACAGTTAAATGTATCGCAACCAGAGCCGATCAAAGCCATGATTGCATTGATCAATCAAGAAGATCTTACTGTATGGAAAGATTACTTAACCTATCACGCACTAAGCTCTAATGCAGAGCTACTGTCTGAAGATGTATTCAATACTAACTTCGCATTTTACGGAAAAGAGCTAAATGGCCAGCAAGAGCCTCGCCCACGCTGGAAACGCGCTATCAGCCAAATGTCGAGCACTGATTCATTAGGTTTTGCCATTGGTAAAGTGTATGTAGCACGCTACTTCCCTGAATCATCAAAACAACAAATGTCAGCATTGGTAGAAAACCTGCGAACAGCTCTGGGCGAACGTATTGACAACCTAGACTGGATGGGCGCAGAAACTAAAGTAAATGCCCGCGCTAAACTCGCTGCGTTTGTGCCTAAAATTGGCTATCCCGATGTATGGCAATCATTTGATGGTTTAAGCATAAGTAGCAATGATTTGATGGGCAACATCAAAAATACCCGCGAGTTTTTCCGAGCTGAAAGCGCTGCAAAAGAATTGCAAAAAACCGACCGTAACCGCTGGGGCATGACACCACAACGTGTTAACGCTTACTACAACAGTTCGTTTAACGAAATTGTATTCCCTGCAGCAATTCTACAACCACCATTTTTCGATCCTAATGCCGATCCGGCAGTAAACTATGGTGGCATTGGTGCCGTGATTGGTCATGAAATGGGCCATGGTTTTGACGATCAAGGCTCTAAATCAGATGCTAACGGCGTACAACGTAACTGGTGGACAGATGCCGATCGTGCTGCATTTGATGCCAAAGCCGACCAACTTGCTGCACAATACAGTCAATACGAGCCAATCCCTGGTAACTTCGTTAATGGTCGTAATAGCTTAGGTGAAAACATCGGTGACGTGGGTGGGTTAGCAATGGCTTATCACGCTTACAAACTCAGCCTAAACGGTAAAGAAGCGCCTATTATTGACGGCCTTACGGGCGATCAACGGTTCTTCCTAGCCTGGGCACAAGTATGGAAAGAAAAACGCACTGAGCAAAGCATGTTAAACCAGCTTCGTGGTGGCACACATGCACCCGGTCGCTTTAGAGCACAAGCACCACGTAACCACGATGCATGGTACAAAGCATTCAATGTACAACCGGGTGATGCCTTGTATTTACCAGAAGATCAACGCGTACGTATTTGGTAATATACCCGATACATTTCGATTGAAAATATAACCCGCAACTGCGGGTTATATTTTTTGTGCTGCTTGCTCACTCAAAGCAACTTTAATTCCCACTGAATTCTGTATTTCCAAGCGAGTTGGGTATAGAATACGGCACTACAAAATTTATACTTTTAAAAACATATTTAAGGCGAAACGCAGATGGGAAGAGCTTACCAAAACAAAAAAGATTCAATGGCTAAGACTGCGGGTGCTAAAACTAAAGTTTACTCAAAGTACGGTAAAGAAATTTATATTTGCGCAAAAAATGGTGGTATTGATCCCGATGGCAACCTATCGCTACGTCGTTTAATTGAACGCGCTAAAAAAGATCAAGTACCAGCACACGTAATTGACCGCGCAATTGATAAAGCCAAAGGCGGCGGCGGTGAAGACTACTCAGCAACTCGTTACGAAGGCTATGGCCCTGGTAACTGCATGATCATTGTTGATTGCTTAACTGACAACAACAAACGTACTTTTGCTGATGTACGTGTATGTTTTACTAAAGCAAACGCTAAAATTGGTGCACAAAACTCGGTATCTCACTTATTTGATCATTTAGCTATTTTTGTATTTGATGGCGATGATGACGAAGCCGTGCTTGAAGCACTAATGATGGCTGACGTTGATGTTACTGACGTAGAAGTTGAAGCCGGCAAAGTCACTGTTTTTGCTCCGCATACTGAGTACAACAACACCCGTACCGCACTTGAAGAAATGGGCGTTACTGAGTTTGATGAAGATTTGATCTCTTTTGTGCCGCAAGTTGAAGCACCCATTGCAGGCGAAGACGTAGAAGTAATGGAACGCTTTTTAGCGATGCTTGAAGATTGTGACGACGTACAAAACGTGTACCACAACGCACAATTTTAATTTTATTGACTAAAATTATGACTAAGGCCAACTTGATTGGCCTTTTTATTTTCTTATTGTTAAACCCCTAAATAAATGGATTTGTATTTTGAATACCGTTGAACAGCTTCGTAGTGGTAAATTAGCTGGCACTAAACGTTTACAACTAGTTGAAGAGCTAACCACATTCCCAGACGAAATTTTTACCCTTGCAGATACCCTCGAAGTACTCGATTTATCAAATAATAATTTATCTGATTTGCCCGACGAATTTGCTAGTTTAACTAAATTAAAGCGGGTGTTTTTATCATTCAATCAGTTCCAGCATATTCCTGCTGTATTGGCAAAATGCCCTTCCCTTATTATGATTGCATTTAAAGGCAATAAAATCAGTGAATTTGCCGAGCATAGTTTGCCGCTTTCGACACAATGGTTAATTTTAACTGACAACCATATTGAACAATTGCCAGACTCTTTTGGTGAACTTACGCAACTGCGTAAACTTGCCCTTGCTGGTAATCGACTAACGACTTTGCCACACAGCATGCAGCAGTGCCAAGCGCTTGAACTCGTGCGTTTATCTGCGAATAACTTAACTGATGTTAATGACTGGCTGTTTGAATTACCAAAACTCAGTTGGCTGGCTTTTGCAGGCAATGACTTTAATAAAGCACAAAGTTTACAACAAGTTCAATTAGCAGCCGTACAACTAAACGAGTTTTCACTTGTTGAAAAAATTGGTGAAGGTGCGTCTGGGATTATTCACTTAGCACAGTGGCAGCACAATAATGTGGCGTTAAAACTGTTTAAAGGCGCGATCACCAGTGATGGCTATCCACTTGATGAAGTAAACTGTTGCTTGCAAGCGGGCGAACATAAAAACCTAATAAACGTTCTCGCCTATATCGATAACCCAGAGCAACTTGGTCTGGTTATGGAGCTTATCAGTAAGGACTATCAAAACCTCGGCTTACCGCCGTCACTTGATACTTGCACCCGCGATACCTTTTTTGAGCATACACAGTTCACTGCTCACGCCATTAAACACATTGCTAAGCAAATGGTCAGCACCCTTGCCCACTTACATATCAATAACGTAAGTCATGGCGATGTATATGCGCACAACACCATGATAAACGATGAATACACAGTATTGTTTGGTGACTTTGGCGCAGCAACTAATTTAGACTCTCTGACCGACTATCAGCGCCAACAAATGCAGCGTATTGAAGTCAGAGCGATTGGCTGCTTAATTGATGATTTACTGAGCGTGTGTTCTGAAGTTACGAGCGATGCAACACAGTTAACAACACTTGCTCAACAATGTATGAATGCAGATATGAGCCAACGACCAACTCTTAAAGCACTAATAGAAAAACTATAACTTTTATGCGCGACTCTGAGTCGTGCTTTACCGCCTTGCTTTGCTACATAGCTATAAAATAAAACTGAATATAAATAAGCCTTGGTCTACTTATATGGCTTTCGTGTCTGGTATGCTTTTATAATATCAGTAACTTTACTGAGCTTTGGTCAAACTAATTCACCCAAAGCTCAGTTGGTTAATAAAATAGCGTTAATTAAGCGTTATTGTAATGACTTCGTTGGCAAATTCGCTATACACCACAAGGTGTTTTTCAGAAATAGTCTCAAAATGAAAGTCTTTCATTGAATAACTTTCCCATGACACATCATCTTTGAGCAAATACTCTTTATCCGCTGATAGGGCCCACAGCTGCCCCGTTGATTGATTAGATGACGCATCACCTACATAAACCAATATATAGCCTTGTTCACTCACAATAGGAGTTATTTTTTTAGTATTACTTCGTGCATAACTCGCAATTGTGCGCCATGTTTCATTATAAACTCTGATCGGTTGAGTGGTATTTAGCCGTGATTGCAACTGCAATTCAGACTGCTCTGTATCAGCCTTACGTAAATATTTAAGCACGGCATATTTTATCGATGCTGTCTCTACAAAATCACCCGCTAGTAAAGTATCTAAGTCGCCGCCAATCCAATCAGGAGTTGTTTGTCTTAACGCGGTTAAATCGAATGCAGTACTTGTCTCTACTTGTTCTCGTGTGAATTTAAACTGTTCAATACCACTGTCTTGGTTTGTAAATAAGAACTGGTTATTACCATTTTGCCAAATAGTAGCATTGCGTACATTATTCAATGAAAACACAGCGTCATCGCGCGCACTTGGTATAACGTCCATTACATTTATAAGCAACTGCTCATCAGTACCAAAACCTAGACCAAATGTGATGTCATCATATTCAAAAAATGGTGTATGACTAAATGTACTGATCTGCTTACTCAATACAGTGCTCCCTCGGATCTGAGCATTTATGATCTGTATATACGATTTTGATGAAACCTCATTATTATCTTCAAGCGCTAGATAAAGGTCTTGATTATTTGCAATAAATTCACTTTTCAAAACCCCATCGTTGATTAGGTTAGATACTGCTTTCCATTTACCACTTTGCCAACTATAAACACCATCAGGAAAAGACGTTAACGCAAATAGTTTACCGCCTGAAATAGCTAGACTTGAAGCGTTAATATCATGGATTTTATAATTACCTAATTGGCCATTATCAAAAGAAGCAGAGTGTAATTTGTATTGCGTAGAGGCGCCTTCAGTAATAAACCAAACTTGCTCATCAAACCATAAATATTCAGATTCAATTAACCGCTCTTTGTCGGGGTTATCAAATAATAATTGCTTTTCTTGTTCACTAAACACCAAATACAATTTACGTTTTTCATACACCACAGTATAAGGACGGCAAGCTACTTTAAACTTAAGATTAGAGGAGTCATCAACTTCACAAATCTGTGGCCCGCCAAGCGCTGTAATTTCAGGCTCAATCATTGTAAGTGGTGGAACCGAGACTGGAGAGTCTTTTAACTGAATACTTTGCTCGCCATAACGAATAGTTACAGGGTATGAATAAGGGGTTGTTTGTGCAAAACTCGCCTGAGAAGATACACATTTAACAGCAAGGCTATAATTCAACGTTGTTGTATTGCTCAGCTGTGTGTCGCACGTGATACTTTCTGGTATAGCTAATAAGGTTGGTTGTACAAATGTTTTTGACGTTGCGCTCAGTTCAATAACCTTGTCTGCAGTAAGCTTCGCTTTGTTATCCATCCATGACACTTCAAGTCCTGCGGCAACACCATTGGCTGTTATTTTGAGCGTAAACGTTTGCTCTGAAATAGCAGGTGGCTTTGTATCTTGACTGTCTCCAGAAGAGCCACCGCATCCACTTGCGGCTAAAATAGATAAGCTCACTAAAAATGATTTAAATTGCAAAATAGAATCCTTGTGTTTAATTAGTTTCAAAAAAGTCGCTACTAAGACATATTCCTTCAGTTATCAATTATTACTACTAGTACCTTTTTTAGCAATATATTTTTGGTTATTATCTGTCCATACCAATACTCGATAAAATATGATCACTATCGAAAACACTAAATTGAAAGGATTCCCATATCGCGACTATTTTTGCTTTTTAAACGGAAACAGCTGCTGTTTTAACATCCCAGTTGGTACATAGTCCCCGACTACGCCATAAGCTTCTGGCCATTCTTGTTGGCCTTTTACGGCCGTGCCAAAAACATAATCTAAGAATGAAAAGTGCGCAGCATAATTACGGTCAATGGCCGCTTTATCTGAAGAGTGATGCCAATGATGAAACTGTGGCGTAACCAATAAATATTTCAACCAACCAAATTTCACCCGTACATTGGCATGGTTAAATACCGCCTGAAAACCCACGATTATCACATATAAGCTGATCACTTGCTGCGAAAAACCCAGCACGAAAATAGGCGTAAGTACTAAACTGCGCGTCACTAAAATTTCTAAAATGTGCTGGCGAGAGCCTGCAAGCCAGTCCATTTCTTTTGCACTGTGATGAATACCATGAAAACGCCATAAATAAGGCACTTCATGATAAGCGCGGTGTACAAAGTACTGCATCAAATCAGCGACTAAAATAATTAACAGCACTTGCAATATAAAAGGTAATTGACTGATGTAGCCCTGCACAGTGCTTGACACTGCCCAACCAAAACCATAGTGCACAAAGTGATTAGTCACTAATAACACAAACCCAATAATCAAATGGTTAACAAAAAAGTGGTTTAGATCACCGCGCCATTCACTGCGTAATATCTTTTGTTCTTTGCGGTGCGGTAACAGCTTTTCAATGAGAATAAATATTAAGGTTGAGCCCAATAAATCTAATATAAACCAGTCTAGGCCTATATAGGGGGTGTTATCAGCAAAATCATTCACCTCAACATTAGGGCCGCCAAACGCAATGGCCAGCACAATAAAAAACCACGCAGTTGCACCTAAACGTTTATTTTTGTTACGTACAAAGTTAAGTAACCCCAAACTACCGGCCACGATAAGCGCACCAAACATCAGTTGACGTAAAAATTCGACACTGTAGCTCTTTCTCAATTCCGGTGTGGTTAAATATTCTGGAAAATGAAAGGCGAGCACGCCTAAACAAGACAGCATAGCTAAAAAGCAGCCGATATAACCGCTAATATTACCTTCACCTATTTGTAGGTGGTTAGTACGAAACAGGTGAGTTTTTAGAGTATTTTTCATTAGTAATTCCTTTTATATCAATCGTGTTAAGTTACTGACCATTTATAGCGACAGATAAATACAGTGATAACAAGGCGTAAATTTTGACATGTAGTTGTTCTACTTGAAAAAATTATAACGCAGTTAGCGCTTTATTTAGCTCG
>NZ_JACJEZ010000083.1:0-10446 GCF_014164365.1 Pseudoalteromonas sp. SG43-6 | reverse complement strand
ACCTAGAACCTAGAACCTAGAACCTAGAACCTAGAGGGAATTTTATGAAACTTGAAGATATCCGTCGTGAGTATTTGCAAGATGCTCTGAGCGAAGAGAATTTACTTGATGATCCATTCAAGCAATTTGAAACCTGGCTTGAGCACGTGGTAGCAAGTAAACTGCCAGATCCAACGGCGATGGTGGTGGCAACGGTTGATGAAATCGGTCAGCCTTCGCAACGTATTGTGTTGTTAAAGCATCTTGATGATAACGGGTTTGTGTTTTTTACCAATACCGGCTCGCGTAAAGCACAAGAGCTTAAAGGCAATAATAAAATCTCTTTGCATTTTCCGTGGCACCATATGGAGCGCCAAGTGATTGTTTATGGTGAAGCACAACCACTGCCAACTTCAGCGGTTGCCAAGTACTTTTTGTCACGTCCCAAAGAAAGCCAGTTAGCTGCATGGGCTTCAAAGCAAAGCCGTCCTGTATCATCGCGTAAAGTGTTGATGGAAACTTTTGCTAATATGAAAACCAAGTTTGCTAAAGGCGAAATACCATTGCCAGATTTTTGGGGGGGATACTGTGTTGTGCCAACAAAAATTGAGTTTTGGCAAGGTGGTGCACACCGCCTGCATGACCGTTTTATATATCAGCGTCAAGCTGATAACAGCTGGCAAATTACACGTTTAAACCCATAGTTTATTATGGCGTTTATTGATTCCCACTGCCATTTAGATTTTACTGAATTTGATGCCACCCGCAGCAAGCTAATTCAGCAATGTCAGCAGCTGGGGATCGAAAAATTGATCGTGCCGGGGATCACTTTGGCACAATCTCTTTCTTTATGCGCTTTTGCTAAACAGCATTCTGCAGTGCGCATCGGAGCAGGTTTACATCCTTACTTTTTAGCAGAATATCACCACAGTCATTTAGCCAAACTGACTGAGTTTACTGTGCAACATCGCCAGCAATTGGTCGCTATTGGCGAGTGTGGCATTGACCGCAGTATTGACGATATTGTTTTGCAAACTCAGATATTTGAGCACCATATCGACCTTGCTAATCAGCTTGAATTGCCATTGATTGTGCATCATCGACAAAGCCATGACCTTATTGCACAGTCATTTAAGCGCTGTAAGCCAAAATATGGTGGTGTTATACATGCTTTTTCAGGCTCATTACAACAAGCACAGTATTATATTAAACAGGGTTTTAAACTCGGGGTGGGCGGGGTGATCACTTATCAGCGAGCACAAAAAACACGTTCCGTTGTTGCTGACATAGCACCTGAACACTTACTACTTGAAACAGATGCACCTGCAATGCCGTTAGCGGGCTTTCAAGGGCAAATAAACACGCCGTTACAGTTACCCCTAGTGTTTGAGCAGTTATGTCAATTAAAGCAGATCACAACACCTTATAAGGCTGGTTTTCAAAAGCAGCTTTATGATTCGTGCTCAGAACTTTTTCGGATATAACGATTTACTTGCCAGCGCTTTAAACCACGGCCTAATTGCCAAGTAAAAATGCAGGTTATCACTAGCATTAGTAATACTTGGCGGCCTAAGTCATGAAAGCTGCTATGACTGGTTGCTACTGCTGAGCGGGTCAAGTAAGTTATTGCAACAAATCCTAGTGGGCGATCGTCATCACTGATTATCGGTTCAACAAACGGGGTTTTAAGTTTACTAATACCCGGAGTGGAGTTGGGCAGCTTACCTAAAATATGGTGAGCTTGCCAATTATCACTACTGGCGATAAGTATGCCTTGCTGATCATAAATCGTTGCAGCCAGTACAAACTCATCTTTGCTTATGCTGTTACATAAGGCTGTTAATTCAGGTTTGTTTTTTTCAAGTAGCGGCGTTTTGGCATTGAGAGCCATAAAACGAGTTAAGCTTTTTGCTGTGCTGTCGGCACTATCATAAAGCAACTGGTGGCTTTGAAAACTACCATTAACAGCAACCCAAGTCAGCAATACAAAGCATGCCGCAGCAATACTTAATCGCACTAGGCGTTGCCTAAGAGATGCTGAAATAGGGTCTTTAAGATGGTTATTTTTCATAGTCACCGTTTACGCTGCTGACAGCTTTTGTTTTTGATGTTACAACTAAGCGTAACTATAACCTTAAATCCCCCTTTATGGCGAATTAATACCAATCGACTTAAATATTTAGCCTTTCTAGCGTGCTAAATAAAGCGCTAACGGCGTTATAATTTTTTATGTAGAACAACTACATATCAAAGTTTATGCCTTGTTATCACTCTATTTATCCGTCGCTATAAATGACCAATAACCTAACACGATTGATATAATTGTTATTTTACAGGGGAGACATTAGTATCATTTTTGGAGTTATCATGACATTGGAGCGCTTTGCGAGCCTTTCATCAGAGCAGTTATCGGCACAGTTGTCGTTAGGTATGTGGTATCACTATCAAGATGCTTTATTAGTACCAACAAGCTTACCAACTGATCCGCAAGGAATGTTTAGTATTGCTTTTGCAGGGGACTTTAGCGGCCAACAACTAGCTAATATAATTAACTTTTTAGCTCAGCAGCAGTTTATTGTCAGTGCATTTTGTCGTTATCAACCAGAGCCAAACTTAAGCCCCGCACTGTGTTTTTACAGCGAGACACCAAGTCCAAGCATTAATCCTTTGGTACTGAATGAATTTGCTCATCCATTGGGATTTCAACTTGTACAAGTTAGTAAGCCACCGATTTTAACTAAGCCCGGTTTATTAGTCATGGATATGGACTCAACCGCCATTACGATTGAATGTATTGACGAAATCGCAAGGCTTGCTGATGTATATGATGATGTCGCTGCGGTAACCGCACAAGCGATGGCTGGTAAGTTAGATTTTAGTGAAAGCTTACATCAACGAGTCGCTAAACTTGCGGGTATTGAGCAAAGCTTAATTGATGAACTAAAAAATAGTTTACCATTAATGCCAGGGATCAAAGCACTATGCCAAGTGCTAAAACAGCATAATTGGTATTTAGCCATTGCCTCCGGTGGCTTTGTACCGTTTGCTGAACAAGTTCAAGAACTGCTTGAACTAGACGAAGTACATGCCAATGTTTTGGAATTTAAAGATAATAAGTTAACAGGTAAAGTGCTAGGCACGATTGTTGATGCGCAGCAAAAAGCCGTGGTGTTGAGTCAATTACAGCAACGATTAAATTTACCTACGCAACAAACAGTGGCGATTGGTGATGGTGCGAATGATTTGACCATGATGGCTGCGGCAGGACTCGGTGTCGCCGTACACGGTAAACCTAAAGTTGTTGAACAAGCCCAAGCAGCAATTTGCCAAGGCTCGCTATTACAATTGTTATATTTACTAACTATTCCTGCTGTTAAGTAACAGATTTAAGTTAGCCGTTTAAGCCAAATCTGTTTGCGCTTATTCATTTGTTCTACCAGCTCTGCGGTAAAGTCCAAATGACTAAGCGTTTCATCTGTTACATCAACCATGTCACCAACACCTGTGACTGCCCACAGTGCCTCTTCAAGATCTTTTGCTTTATGCAATGCATATTGGCTTACGTATTTTAGTTCGTTAGATAAATAATCAGTATCAGGGCGGCCAGTGCGTGAAATATAAATACGCATTATAAAGAGCAACTCAGATTTAAGACCTTTCTTTAAAAAGAGTAACTGTGGGGCATAATCTTCGCCAGCACTGCACTTGCTTTTTATAGCGTCTTCAATGGTTGATTTTTTAGGATCAAAACGAATAAATAAAGTGAAAGGTAACGGTGGATCTTGACGGCTGCGATCTTTTATAAGCGGTGTGATCACGTCATTGAGCTGCTCTGGCGATAAAAAAGCATCAATACTGGTGGTATTATTAAGCAAGCCATAGTTTTGTAAAATGATATGCAATGGGCTAGGGTACAAGCCTTGACCGATAGCTCCTGTTTTAAAATGTGTAGCTTCTTTATGTAAATAAAACGGAAATTGACAAACACTTTTAGTTACCATATTTCGCAGCGCTGTCGATAATCCTGGCACCTTTGGCGCTTCTTCAGATACTTTTAATTTATCTTTATTATTTTCAATTAATTGCGTAAAAAACTTTACCCCTTCGTGTGGGTTATCAGCAATACGTAAGGCTTTTAAGTTGATAGTGGTGAACGATTTACTGACCGCCATCACTTCGTACTTTAATTTACTCAGCGTGTGCTTCTTGGTTATTTTTTGCAGCTCAGGCAAGCTTAATTCAACAACTTCACCTTTTTGAAAAGTAACCGGTTGGTCACACTCAATTTGCAAACCCATCACCGAAAAATCACGACTATGAGCGGTATGTGTTTGCTCATCCTGAGTTGTTAATACTACATCTGTTTTATACAAGTAGCGTTTATGTGAGCGAAGATTTACATACTCTAAATCAACGGTTTCAAGCTTTGGTGGGGTTTTATGTTTACCGTGACCAAAGCGCTTGAGCTGATTAACTATACTTTTGTCGTAACTAAAGCTTTGGTAATGGGTTTGTTCAGCGTCTGTTCCTACAGCGGTTAAAATCACAAGATATTTTACGTCTTTGATCATTCCTTGTACGCGAGGCGTTGGTGGCTTGTTCAATTTTTCAATATCTTTGCCGGCGGTATTTGGCAAGCTCAACGGAATATATGAATCTTCAGGATGGCTTGGCATTAACTGTACTTTAAAGCATTGCCAGCTTTCTTTTTGACTACCAAAACCAAAAAATAATGCGCTTAATTGCGGCTCTGCAGTCAACTCAGTGCGCGTTGCTGAGTAATAATATACTTTTCCAGCAACCACGTGCGTAAAGGTATATAAATACTCTTCTTTAACTGGGGCTGGGTTACTTAATAACTGAGCTAAGCGTTGCTGATTTAAAATGGTGTATAAACATGACAACTTTCGCTCATCACAAAAATAACGCTGAATAAAGATATTGTTTTCAGTGGTCAGCACTAAACTTGGGTAGAGTTTATCGTTTTGCAAACTAAAAAAAGTAAATAACGAGGTAACACGGGGAATATAATACTGCTCATAGCCTTTTGAGACGACTGCATCTAAGGTGTTATCTAAATTTACTTTATAACGACGCTTATTGCCGTGAATAAAACTTTCTAAAAACTCATCAAATTTTTCGTTATTTTCTATAAAAGTACGTTTTAAGCGAATGTGATTAAATTCCGAAGAGATTTTCTCAACTGCAACAACTTCATATTGAATACCGTTTTTTAAACCTAATTCAAAATCTTGCTCAAGACCAACTAGGCGCAGTCCTAATAACTGCCCTTTTTTGACTTGATAGCGCGGTGAGAGCTTTATTTTTGCGCCACTTAAAGAGATATCTGAGGTGGTTGCTGCAATGGTGTTATCTTTGCTGAGTTCTACAGTGATTTTGATTGAATAGTTCATCCGTTCTTCACGGCGACTTTCATAAGAGGCAAATTTAATAACTTGGCAATCTAATTTTTGTTCATTCTGTAATTCAGGTTGCTTAGCTTGTTCAGCAGCTTTTTTTTGCATTACACGATGGTTATTATCGGTGTTCATTACTGCTTCGTAAACAGCAAGGGTATAACCACCATGACGTTCTATGGCTTGTTCAAATACCGCAATGGCGGTTTCATCCATAAAGTGTTGTTTGCCTTCATACTCATAAGGTTTAACTTGGCCTGTTACTTGGCCGCGTAAATCAATAAAGCGGGCGATAGGTTGTGACAAGCGCGACATTTCCATCTTGATCAAGAACTGCTCAGGTTTTGTTAAACCCGCTGTCTTCGATTTAAAGATCGTGTCAAATTTGGCATTACCTAAATATGATTTAAGCTCATCAACTAAACTTTCATATTTAAGCAGAGTGTCTTCAGTCATTTATAAAACCATCACCGTCTATTCTAAAAAGTTGGTATACTGCACATGTATTTACACACTCACTTGGTTGCTGGTTCGCAGCATGTGGGGTGTAATGAGTTACCATCTTTAATTTTTATTATTATGAGATTGCCAAATAAATGGCTCATTACTTTAGTTTATTAATCAAAAAAGCCCAAGCTCAAAAGATTAAGCAAAAAGTATGCCCTAAAGTAAAAGTGATAAACCTTGCTTTTTTATATATCTCGATTGTGGCGTTGAATTGCCTTATTGGCAAGGTCAATATTCAGCGCACCATAACGCAACCAATAAATTAAAGATCATCCTAGTATGGACATAAATGATTTCAAAATGACGAAGGTAGGCAAAAGTTAATGGCAAAAGCGGCAAAAATAGAGTTTGTTTGCACCGAATGCGGAATGAACTACCAACGCTGGCAAGGACAGTGTCGCTGCGGCGCATGGAATACCTTAGCCGAATTTAAGCCCTCAGCAGGGCAAACTAAAAAAGCAGCAACGCGCAGCGTTGTTGGCGGCTATGCTGGTGGCGTTGGCGGTGGCTCGAAAAAAATTAATGACATCGCAACCACCGAAGCCGAAAAGCAACTAACCGGTATTGGTGAACTTGACCGAGTATTATCAGGTGGCGTGACCACAGGTTCTGTGAATATTATTTCTGGCGATCCCGGAGCAGGTAAAACGACTTTATTATCGGATTTAGTCGCGCGCATGTCACAGCGTATGCCATCACTTTACTGCACCGCAGAAGAGTCGTTATCGCAATTTAAAAACCGTGTTAATCGCTTAAAACTCGATTACAACCCAGACGAATTGTATTTGTTATCAGAAACCAGTGTTGAAACCATTATCGAAGAGCTTGAAAAAAATAACATCAAGTTTGCAGTAATCGATTCTATTCAAGCAGTTGTTACTGATACCGCAAACGGCAGCCCAGGCTCACCGTCACAAGTTAAAAGTGCCGCGCAAGCGCTTACACAGTACTGCAAGCAAAATGACGTCACTATGTTTATTATTGCCCACGTAAATAAAAATAATGAAATAGCGGGGCCGCAAACTTTAGTGCATATTGTTGATGCGTTATTACATATCGACACGAACGATGGGCAAATACGTACCTTGCGCGCCAATAAAAACCGCTTTGGTGACATTGATACTGTAGGCATTTTTAGAATGTGCGAACGCGGTATGCTAAGTGTTGATAACCCCAGTGAAATATTTTTATCGGGATCAAGTACCGACTCACCCGGTTCAACCATTACTTGTATTCGAAAAGGTAACCGCAACTTGTTGCTCGAAATACAATGTTTAACCACCGAAACCGAGGCGGAGTTTCCACAGCGAGTGTGCGTAGGTTTAAATATGAACCGAATAAAAATGCTCACTGGTATTTTACGCAAGCACACTAAAACCAAAATCTTTCATGATACGTTTTTTAATATTGTTGGCGGGCTGAGAATTGATGAAACCGAAACCTGTATCGATTTAGCCTTAGTGACTGCCTTACTCAGTAGCTTAAATGAGTTTGTTGTACCGCGTACCACCTGCATAATGGGGGAGCTGAGTTTAAACGGTGACGTACGGCCAATCGACAGTGGCGTGCCACGCGTTAAAGAAGCTGCCCAACATGGTTTTACCGAAATATTTATTCCATTTCGTAATTACCATAAATCAATGGAAGGGCTGGGCGCTAAAATAACCCCAGTTAAAACAGTGCATGAACTGCTAAGTTTAATTAATTAGCCACGCTCAAAAAAGTGCAAATCAATTTGCACTTACTTATGCTAGGCCTTATCAAAGGTATTATTGAATGATACGCTTAGCAAAATCTTAAGTCTAAAGCCGTTAGAGACTAAGCTAAATAACAACGGTGATAATAGAAATCGTAATAAGGAAATAGAATGAAAAAACTCGCAATTGTTGCTGTTGTTGTCGTTGCGGCTATCGGTGGTGTTAGCTATGCAAATCATGCACTGACTCAAGAAGTTAAAGTAGAAGTTGATCGTCAGCTTGCATTAATGAGCCAGCAAATGGGTGTTACAGCCAGTTATGAAGATATTTCGGCCAGCGTGCTTGGGCAAAGTGTTGAAATATCAAATATGCAAATCACTGGGTTTGATCAGCAGCCGGTTGCTAATATTGCGAGCATTGAAGTGGCGGGATACGAAGTAGATAAAATTGCTCCTCGTACCGAGTTGAGCATAAAAAACTTTACCTTCAGTGAGCATTTTTTAGCGCAGTTACCACCAGACGCTAACAATAAACTCGCTGCTGCTAGTTATGATCTTCATACATTGATGAACTATGATGAAAAATCAGGTGATAGTGATATCGACTTTGCGCTTAATGCTAAAAATATTGTAGGCCTTAATTTTAACCTCGGTCTAGCAAAGTCAACCGCATTGATGAATGCTTCATTGGCGCTGAGCAAAATGCAGCAACAACTAGGTAGTCAACAGCCGACTTTAGAGCAGCAATTACAGCAACAAACCTTACTAATGGAGGCGCTTGCAGAGCTTGAACCACGCAGCATCGAAATTGCCCTCAATAACGAAGGTGAATTTAAAGCACTCGTCGAACAAACGCTTGAAAAGCAAGGTATGACGCTGGAGCAAATGCAGCAAATGGTCAACATGCAGCTACAACAAGCGCCAGTCAGCGAGGCGCTGAGTGAAGCGATTAAAAACTTCACGCAAGGTTTAAGCTCATTAACCGTGTCAGCAAGCTTGCCAGAAGGGCAAACCATGACCGAAATTAACCAACAGATCTTCACCCTAATGGGGCAACCAGAAGAACTGGCAGAATTTATAAATTTAAAAGCGAAGGGCGAATAGCTCTTAGAGCTATAAGTTGTATGCCTTAAGCGGTAAGTTTAAGACAAAATACAGTTTTGAGTTATTTTAAAGCGCGAGTTAATCTCGCGCTTTTTTATTGGCGATTCGGGGGAGGGACTAGTATTTAGGCGCTAGGAACTAGGAAAAACCAAAGCAGGTCGGCGTAAAATTTATTATCGTAGGTTGTGGTTCAGAGCAACGAAACTCAACGGTGAAAATTAAAGTTTAGAGATGGTTTCAAGTGGGAAACTGACGTTGATATAGGTTTAGGATAATAACTCATTGAATAATCAAGCTGTTGTTTGCTCCCATATTCAGGAAAATGAGCGACACGCGTGTCTTTATCTGCTTTATTTTCCTGTATTCATAAACAGTTTTTGAATTTTTTTTCAACAACTCGCGGGTTTATTTCTTGTGATTTACAATAACAAAATAACAACAAAGATAAATCCCTTGATTTACATTTAGATACAGAGTTAGACTGAAAGTATTAAAAAACTCAAAGGATTTTCTGTCTGCAACTTGTGGGTTTAGATCCTTTGAATAAACTGTTATACGAAATGAACTATGAAACTTAGTGCCAGCGATTATAATATTTTGAGTTATGTTCTTAGAAAGAATTTAATGTCATATGATCAAGCTATATCATGGGCTTACGCTCAATATACTGATCATGGAGTTGATCCATTCATTGAAAAAATTTCTTTAGCATATGATGTAGCTGAAATACTAGAATTAATTAGTAATACTTACCAAGTTAATGGTGAGCGATGTAAGGAATTCTTAGCAGGTGAAGCTGCCAATAGATTTTCTAACAATGAATTATCTTTGTATGCAGCAATATCTTATATACTGTTTGATCTTGATTTAGAGCTGCCAGAAGATGAGAGACAAGAGTTATATATAGCGGAAGACTATTTTGGCTGGCACGAGAAAGCTGAGACAGAAGCTATAAAACATGCATTGCCAATCTTTGACAAATATAGACCTATTTATGAGCAAACTATTTCAAAATTTACCGTATAACAATCGGCTCAACCGGACAAATATTCGCTGTCACCTTTTTTGCAAAGACACGCAAAAAAGCCGCCATCAAACATTTGCGCGGTTAGCCGGGCGTTATAAGTACAAGCAAACTCAGGTGTAAATTTCAATTTATGGATGAATTAAAATTAAAATATAGTGTCCCAACTTCGGCGGTAATAGCTATTGCTGTAGCGGCTTTGAACTTTACTTTTTTCGTATTAATCTATAAAACGGTTGGTTCACTCTTCTTGTTAGGGGAGTTAACGACATTAGGTCTATCTGCAATTTTTACGGTATTTTTCACTATATTTGTAGCTAAGCCGTTATTAAAGAAATTAATCATAATTAGTGCGTAATGTACTTATAACAAGCAATTAGGATCGGCAACGTCCGTTCATGACACTCTGTCGCCATAATAATTCTTACAGGTCAAAAGACTGCTATTTTAATTTAAGTCGATTTAGCTACGGCTAACTTAACCAATTGTAGTTATATAAAAAAACATGCTTGACTTAAATTAACGGCACTTTTATTTTTTCGTTTCTCGTTGCCCCTTCCCCTTTTATCGTTGTTTGTTTTTTGTTCCTCGTCGCACGTTCCTCGTTTCTCGTTGTTGTTTTCTCGTGTGCTGAGTGCCCTTTCTTCTCCTTCTCTCTGCCTTTTCTATATTCAGTTTGCTAGTGCCCTCCTTGGTCTACACCTTGCGCTGTTTGAACA
>NZ_JACJEZ010000082.1:0-11803 GCF_014164365.1 Pseudoalteromonas sp. SG43-6 | reverse complement strand
CGTTGGTCAGGAAAATCACGCGATTGGTCAATAATTAAGGAAGTAAATTTAAATCCTGAGAAAAAAGAAGAAATGCGGGTGGCATAAAATTTAACTTGAGGCGACAACTAACTTGAAAAACTCCGCTTTACTATTTTTCATTACAGCTCTCCGTTGCTAATATCAGCTTTCAATCCATTTTTAGCACCAGACACTTTGTTTTTTACTATAGTCATCCCTTCCTCTAGAATATTTTTGATTATGATACTCTCTTTATTTTTCCAAATTACGTTAACCCTTTTCGAAAACAATTGATTGTTCTTATCGACGAGCCAAATCTTGTCGCCATCAATAGAAGATAAAGGAACTTTAAGTACATTTTTAAAAGTAGGTAAAGTTAGCTCTGCGGCCACAAATTCATTTATCATCAGCGTTCCACTGTCATTATCTACAGTTAGATAAACACTTTGTAGTTGGCTAGTTAGCGCTTGTGTTGGAGGTATTTGAGATATATGGGCATTAAAAAATGTATTATCGTCTCGATAAACCTTAAACCTTAAACCTTAAACCTTAACCCGCTGACCAATAGACAATACTGAAGCAACATCGTGAGGTATTGATAAGCTTACCCTAAGCTCAGAGAGTTGAGCAAAAGTACCAATCTTATCTCCCTTTTTAACAAAGTCGCCTTGGTAAGCGCTCTTTTCTAAAACGACGTAGTTTTCTTTAGATTGAAATTTACAACGTTCTAAATTTTTTTTTTGCGAGTTCTAGGTTGCTTGTTGCAATTAAAATATTAGCTTTAGCTATTTCTAATTGAGGCTTTCGCAACATTAATGATTCTTGTAGTTTTAAATTAGGGCTGTCTTTTTTAGGTCTAACCCTTTTGTATTCACTTTTCGAAAAGCGTTGCTCACCGAGCTCAAGCTTTAAGTTAGCTTCTGCTACTTTAAGCTCTCCCAATCGAGCTTGTAGCTGGTTTTTATAGTCCTCATCATCAATATGATAAATAGTTTCACTCCTATTTACTCGACTACCAACTTCAAAATTATTATTAAGGAATAAAATTTCACCTTCGACTTGTGCAAATAAAGTTAGAATATTTGGTGTTTCTATTCGGCCATAAGCTTGATAACTGGGTGCAAATTCTTGAGGTTTAGCCTTTAATATATTGACTACTAAAGCTTTGTTATTACTGGATGATAAAGGCAGTTTTGGAGGTGTTGCCAAAATAATTAATGCACAAATTGCTACGCTAAAAGTAATAAGAACAGTGATTATTTTCACTTTATTGACTTGCATTTCTAGTCCCTAATTTTATTGAGAAGGAAGTTGTTTTTTCTTTCGTTAGAATTTTTAGTAAATACAAACCTATTAGCTAAAAGGTAGTTACTTACCAAACCGGCCATAATTCCTAAGCAAAAAGCGAAGTGAATTAAGAAAAGCTCTTTGGCTATCCAAAAAACTATTAAATTGATTACGCCAGATAAATGAGCTGCGAACATGTGCTTACTCCATTGTTTTACAGCGCTTTCATAAGCCTGGTTATTGAAGGTGTAAACTCTATTACCTAACCATGTTGTGCTAGCTGCTAGCCAAAATGCTATTGCGCGTGCGGTTATAATTGAATCGATATGATTTACTAAAATAAAAAAAATAAAACTATCAACAATGAACCCTGCACCTCCTACAAAACAAAATTTTTTTAGTTGCTGCATTATTAAGCATTAAATAATTAATCGTAGAGCCATTATTAATTAGAAGATGTCTATAAATTGTCTTGATGCATTGACTTTTTATAGACTCAGGTTGTTTTAAGCTTGCTTTGTAAAATTATTGGAGAGCTTAATGAAACTGGTCGAACACCCTAAGTCTGTTAATGAAGATATAACGCTGAGCATCATAGTGCCTGTTTATAACGAGCAAGAAATGCTGCCTATCTTTAATCACCACCTATCGAAAGCTCTAAGCTTGTTATTAAACGAGCATGTGGAAGTCATTTATATTAATGATGGAAGTACTGACGATAGCTGGAATGCAATGTCAAATTTAACCAATCATTATGCCGATATTGAATGCATTAACTTAAGTCGTAACTTTGGTAAAGAAGCCGCGATGACCGCTGGTATAGATAATGCTAGAGGTGAAGCTATTATTTTATTGGATGCTGATTTACAAGATCCACCTGAACTTATTCCTAAAATGCTAAATGCATGGAAACAAGGTTTTGATGTTGTAAATATGAAACGGTCATCCCGCTTAGGTGAGTCACGCTTAAAACGTTGGAGCGCTCACATTTATTACAGGTTACTTGACCATTTATCTGAGGTTCCATTACAAAAGGACGTAGGTGATTTTAGGCTATTAAGTAGAAGAGTTGTTGATGATATAAAGAAATTATCAGAAAGAAGCCGCTATATGAAAGGAATTCTTTCATGGCCAGGATATAAGCAAACAACAATTAGTTTTGAGCGTCCTGAACGCGTTGCAGGAGAGACAAAGTGGTCTTTCTTTCAGCTGGTAAAGTTAGGCCTATCTGGCATTACAGCTTTTAGTGTAAAGCCTTTACAAATATCGACCTGGGTCGGCACTTTAATATCTACATCCGCATTTTTTTATGGCTTATGGGTTGTTGCCAAGACTCTATTCTTTGGAGAAACCGTTGCGGGTTACCCTTCGATAATGTTGACCCAGTTATTCTTAGGGGGAGTTCAACTGATAGCTATAGGCGTCTTAGGTGAATATATTGGACGTATTTATGCTGAGACCAAAGGGCGTCCTATATATTTAATAATGGATAAACAAAGCCAAAAGAGTCAGAACGGCATGGTGAAAAAACATGGCTGATAAAATAAATTCTACAGTATATTGGGCTTTAGCAATTATTATTTCCTTGATCGCTATAAGGCTTGTCTCACTAGGACTTTTCCCTCTCTACGATACAACTGAGGCTAGGTATGGGGAAATGGCTCGTATCATGGTAGAAACTCGTAACTGGGTTACCCCTCAGTTTGATTACGACGTGCCATTTTGGGGGAAACCTCCAATTCAAACCTGGCTGAGTGCCATTAGTTTTAATTTTTTAGGTATAAATGAGTTTACTGCTCGTTTACCTCACTTATTGTGTGGTTTATTAACCTGTTACTTGGTCTTTCGATTCACATTATCCCTGACGAATTTAAGTAAAAGTGTTTTATCTATATTGGTGCTAGTTTCTAGCTTAGGGTTTATCGTTGCTATTGGCATGGTTATGACGGATAGTGCTTTGCTTCTTGCTTATACCCTTGCAATGTTTAGCTATTGGCAATGCTATGCTCAAAAAAACCAACTTTATGGCTATTTATTTTTTGTCTCTTTAGCGCTCGGTATGCTAATTAAAGGACCTGTTGCTGTCGTGCTTATAGGGATTTCACTCGTTGTTTGGAGCGCTTGGCAAGGCTGCTTTAAAGTAGCTATAAGACGCTTGCCTTGGGTAAGTGGGATGTTCGTTTTTTTAGGTCTAACTTTACCTTGGTACATTCTAGCCGAAATACGTACTCCGGGCTTTTTAGAATATTTTATAGTTGGTGAACATATTCAGCGATTCCTTGTATCTGGATGGGAAGGCGATCTTTATGGCACAGCGCACGTTAAACCTAGAGGTACAATTTGGTTTTATTGGTTACTGTGCGCAAGCCCTTGGTCATTTTTAGCTTTAGGACTACTATTCAAAAAAGAAAATATTAAAAAAGCACTTAGAAAAGAACCCGACCAGCCAAATATAAATAAGTACCTTATTTGTTGGGTGATTTCGCCACTATTACTATTTACTTTAGCTGGTAATGTGTTGCCAATCTATGTGCTACCTGGTTTTAGTGCATTAGCTATACTGATAGCCTTAAACATAAAATTTACTAAGCTATGCAATTACTTGGCTTTATTTACGGTTTTAACCTTAATAGCTATGTTAAGTGCACTGCTAAAGGGTGCATGGGAGCACAAAAGCGAACATAAGCTACTCGAATTACATCAAAAATCGTTTAAAGAAGCCCCTTTGTATTATTGGAATAAACGCCCATTTAGTGGACAGTTTTATTCAAATGGTAGAGCTAAACAAATAAATGAAAAAGCATATTTACGAGACTTAGTTAACAGTAGTGGAAAAATATATATTGCTATAAAGCAGGACGAGTTTATTATTTTTAAAGATTTATTTGACGTTCATTGTGTTGTTGAAGAAAAATCCACTGTACGTTACCTATTAGTATGCAACGATAAATTTGAAAATAAGGTGTCTATTGAAAATTCTACTGATTGAAGATTGTCATACTGTTGCCGAAGTTATATTTGATTACTTTGAAGGTTCAGAGTTTGAATTAGACTTTGCAGCGACAGGCACGTTAGGTCTTGCATTAGCTCAGTCAAACAACTTTGACTGTATTATTTTAGATATAATGCTTCCCGGTATTGATGGTATAACAGTATGTCATCGGCTTAGAGCTGAAGGATATGATACTCCTATCATAATGCTTACGGCCAGAGATACCGATAGTGACATGTTACAAGGGCTCAAAATAGGAGCTGATGACTATATAGTCAAACCTTTTAATTTAGAACTTTTGGAAGCTAGAATAATAAATGCTGTTCGAAGGAGTTCAGGAAATGGCTTTGCAAAAACAGTTATTTTCGGTCCTGTTACAATTAATCTCAAAACTTGTCAGGTCTGGAGAGAAGGGAGTGAAATCAAACTGACCCCAACTTGTTTCAAAATTATGAAGCTTTTAATAACTAAAGCACCCAATGTAGTTTCTAGGCAAGAGATAGAGGATAGTATTTGGGGAGATGAGCTACCTGATAAAGACATACTTAGAAAACACATATACCAATTGAGACTCAAAATCGATAAGCCTTATGACAAAGATGTTATAGAAACTATACCTAAAACAGGATACAGATTGAGTGAGTGTAATGTTTAAAAGTAAACCAATTAGTCAAATAATTATAAAAGTATATCTATTGGGCGCTTTGATATTATTAGCCTTTTATGGATGCTTATTTTATTACACGGTGTTGTACACTGAAAATCAAGCCAGTGAACAGCGTTTGGCACTAAAAGCTCCCTATCACCTAAAACTTTTTCAAAAAAGCGAAAATACAAAAATAAAAATAAAAATAGATCCGATATTAACAATCTATAATACGTATGAAATTTTACCAAAAAAAATTAAAGATAAAATTAACGTCGACTGGCTGGGTATCCAAAGTATTCATTTTGATGACGACAGTGAATTCACTGTATTTGCGCAAAAAATAAAAATTAATAATGATGAAATTACTGCTTATGCCATTGAGGATGTCGACCAAATAGAGTGGGACGATACATACTTTGCAATTTTCCAAATTATGATACTTTCTTCAGGTGTGATTTTATTCATTGGCTCTGCATTTTTTATTATTAAAATGGCAAAGCGGATAAGCTCTCCGTTTTCAGAGTTAGCTGAAATGCTTGAATATGATTCACATGAAGTTAGTAAACCTTTATCTGTTAATGGAAAATTATCTTTTGAGTTAGAAATGATGCTTGCTAGCATTAATAGCTATCGTAAGCGAATATATTCTGCATTTATTAGGGAGCAAACTTTTACTAGGTATATTAGTCATGAACTACGTACTCCTATGACGGTGATTCGAGGCGGTGTAAGTGTTTTAAGACGAGCAAATAATGATAAGACTACAAAGCAATTAACTAGAATAGATGATGCTGTAATAGAAATGGAGCAGTTAACTCATATTTTCCTATTACTTGCTAGAGACGAAGTTTCAAATAGCAGTAACGTTTCAATATCAGACACGTTTATCGACAAAATAGTTAAGAACTTTTCCCCTACTATCAAAGCAAATCAAGTAAATTTCCATTATGACATACAGAATGAATTTTCATTACATGCGCACCCATTACTATTTTCAGCAGTAGTATGTAACTTATTAAAAAATGCTATTAATTGCAGTATTGAAGGTAGTGTAAATTTATTTATTTCTGAACAAAGAATAGATGTTATTGATGATGGATTAGGCCTAAATGAACAACCTCGCGGCTATGAAGGGTTTGGTATAGGCCTCAAAATTGTTCAAGATATATGTGAAAAATACCAGTGGACATTTAACATATCAAATAATATGGAAAAGGGCTGCACCGCTTCAGTGATTTTTAAAACTTAGGGGATTAAATTTATGCTAATCCACCCTCATAGCTTAGTTCTTAAGGAACACAGATCGTGTGACTTCCTATTTTAAAACGGCACATGTCATTATTTTTTTCAATGGATTGCCGCTTACAATTTACCGCTAGTAGCTTAAGTACACGGTGTACCTTACGATTACACTGTGTTTGCTCTATGCAATCCAGAATATCATCCAGCCAAAGATAACTGCACTTACTCGCTCTAAATGTCGAGATCGCACACTTAAATATCGTCGCTGCACTATGGCAGATAAACCGCTTGATAAGTGTTTGCAGTATGCTCAGCCAAACCAGCGATTCTGCAATGTGTGGGTCTCTTGTGATGAATCCCTTAAGGTTATTCCATGACTTTAGCTCTTTGAAAAGTAACTCGATTTGCCAACGAGTCGCGTATATATCGAGTAACTCATCAAAGTTAAACTGTGTTTCTTTTAAATTAGTAACAAGGAAAACAGGGCGTTTTTCATCGGGTAGATAAATAAGCCTGTACTCGGGTCCATTTTTCTTCCAGCGTACTGTTAACTCAAGTGGCTGACTAGCACGCTTTTTGAGCAATGTTTTGAGTTTAATATGCTTTTCTTTAAGCTCTACGCCCGCGCAATAAGCAGATGTGACGGTTGGGTTGATGTTTTTATTCGCTCTAACCAAAAAGTAGCCGCCATCTTGAGATACTTGCTCAAAGTAATCTAAATCAAAATACCCTGCATCAGCAAGTAATAACGTATCTCCAAGTGTGTGACTACCCGGTAAAAAGGCTCGCTCGGTTTCAACATCAGGACGGATATCTATTTCACAAGGCTGTTCGTTAAATAGGTCATAAGTAAGATGTAACTCAATTGCGGCAGGACTTATCGCAGTAAAGCGACCAGCAAAAACCGGAGCTAATTCATCATGTAGAGCAAATGAAGAGCCATCTTGCAATAACACTCGCAATATTCCTCGCTGGGTAAAAAAGGTTTTATCCAGCGTGTTTACAGTCAATTTAGACATCGCTTGAACAACGAGTTCACGGACTAGCTCAGTCAAGGCAGGTTTTCGAATTTGATTATGAAAAGGTTTATAACTTATCGTGCAATTGGCCTGCGTTCGCAGGTTCTGATGGATATCTGACAAGTTAGCGTCTTGCAGGCAAGATAAGCTTTTGAACACAGCTTTGAGCAGAGAAACGATCGACAGGCAACGGTGTCGAACTTGAAATCCGGAGGTTTTTGCAAGCTCAATGAGGTGTTTTTCTGAGATAAGGGCTTTTAATTGATTTGAAACTTGGTTAATCTGCATGTGAACTCTGTTTTTGGTCATGTTTTTATTGGCGTAACTATTTGATCATTAACAGAGTTCAACTTCAAGTTTTCTTAAGATCCAACCTATGAAATATCCTTAGTACAATTATAGGTTAGATACTAAGAAAATCTTAGCATAATATAATTTATAGCTAAGGTTCAAATAGAAACTCCAATATCTCTAATGAAGTTCTGTCTTTAGATTAATCCGATCAAAGGGAGGAGCGTCCAACTTAATTAACATAGTCTAAGAAAGCAGGTTGATGCAATTGAGCTACTCGATTATCCTCTTCTGCAAGGCTGGGTCTGTGATTGTGCAAATATCAGTCCTTCCCATCATGCGATAGCGATTTTTGGCTATCCATCTGTAAAGTTTATTTTGCATCGAAATAGGTAATATCCTCAAAACTGTCAATAAACTCCCTAACCCGCCAAGCCGCTCACCCACTTTGATAATCGCTTCCATTGAATAGTAGGGTTTACCATTTTCTAGATATAACCAACTTTCAGGATTATCAGGAGATAGTCCGTAGTGGCGTAAAACACTACTTCCAAGTAGGCTACCAACTGGGCAAATCAGAAACTCCTCATCTTTGTCAAGTTTGGCAATCAGGCGGGCGCCTTTAGAGCATGCACCACAGGTCCCATCAACAAAAACTATGCAGCCAGAATCTTTAAATTTAGGCACTTCAGGTGACTCCCTGTGAGACCAAGCTTTCAATTTAGTCATGTTATTAAGCTTATTGCAGATGTTATGACTGCGGGGCTAATAAACAATATAAGTACAGACATCATATACAGACTGAATAGGTGGATATTCAGGAAAATCATAAAGCTCAAATGCATTAACATCGCTCCGCCGACAAACCAAGGACTCAACTCTGTGATCCATAGACCAGGTGCCAGTAATAGCTCAAAGATAAGAACTCCCCAGGTCATTATCTGAACCAAAGATTTCTTGAGTAAAAAGTTAGGAAACTTAAACAGTCGATACATATCATTGGACACAGCGTAATAAATAGCTGTACCTTCTCGCCAAGTTTTACCTTTCAATTTCCAATACATGGTATTGAAGTATATAAAACACAGCTGGATCTGCATCAATCTTTGTGCCCAAGGAGCCTGCTCGGCAGGAGAGTTATTTAAGTTTTCGGGTAGATTAAATAGCAGAGCATCGAGTGACAGCGTATTTCCGCATGGTGTAAAAATAAGCAAGAAACACATCACTTTTGCCACTGCATCGCCTCCATTCGTTAAATGATCGGTACGACTTACAATTGAACGCGTGGTAATATATGCGAGTACGGCACTCAGCGGTGTTAAAAAACCTATAATCAACATGATGATGGCAGTGAGGTGAACAGCCATAATGAGCTGTGCAGACCTCATTGTTCCCGGTAAATACAAGAACAAAGACATTGATACGCCACCTGCTCGTTTAACATATCTATTATATTCAGTCAGGCCTGCTGGCCCCAAATAAAGCTCTGCTCGGTTTTGCAAATATATGGCATCAGTCAATAACACGCAGCCAAAAATAATGCGAAATACCGCGATCGGATAAACAGAGATTGGAGCAAAGAAAAAATTGTTCCACGCTTCAAGTAAAGTTTCAATAGGCATGTTTAGTCCTCACCAAGGTATGGATGAAAAGTAAATATTAGCTCTTTTTTAGCCTCCAAAATTTCACTCTGCGCTTCAATTGGAGGTGTGTCGCGAACGATGCGGAAAAGCTCTATTTTGGTCCGTTTGACCCTGCTTTTGTAAGTGCGTTGTATATATTCAATAAAATCGCGTTTTATTTGTTTGTCAGCCTTGTTTGCAGTGACTTGAAAATAAAACTTCAAAACTTTTTTATACTTTAGTTTTTCCCAAATTTTTAGTTCGTTATAAGGGATTGGTTCCCAGTTCGATTTTGAACCGTCTTCGTGGGTGAAAACTACCATTGGCCACATGTCTCTCATGGGGGGGTCTGGTGTAAACATAGTCCACTCAACATTTAAGCCTATCCAAGCGAATGGCCGGTACACTTTAGGGATGAAATAACGTCGTATGGCATTGTGTCGTTCACAATCCCAGAAAAAAAACCAAAACAAAATTACTATAATAAATAGGTTAGTTAACCCATGTATAAATAGTTCAATGTAGTATGCCACTAGTAAACCTCAGTTGTTTTTAAGAATGAATGATCAGATAGAGTCAGTTGCTGCAATGTGGTAGAGAACTTTACGAGCTCTGAGGGAAAAGGCCCTCCGACTTGTCTAAATAGAGTTCCTTTAACATTCTTCAGGAGTGCTTCTTTCCACGGGGAGTAAGCGACGTATAACTGACCACCTCGACTATAGATAGCGATGCGACCAACTTGATTATTGCTATATACACCCACTAACGCGTCATAGTTTTTGCCAGAATGGCGCTCAAAGGCGGTGTGTGTACTTTGGCAAAACTGATGAGGCCCAGCGTTAATCCAAGTAGTGCCACCGGACGTTTGGATAGACCAAGGGTATTTTGCCAATCTACCATTTTCTGTAATTAACCCTCGCTGACCTTTAGCGATAACTCGAGACAAAACGTCAGTGCCAACAGCCGCTTTTAACTCGCCTTCTTTTAGTACAATTTTTAATGTGGTACCTTGGTGATCGAAATACTCACCTACTAAAGCGTTTTTATCTGCAGGGGAGTGACTTAGCTTTACGTCTGTATTTCGTGTTAAGTAATGACTGGCAAATTCATTTATTATGTGAAACAGTTCATCTCCAGCTGAGGCTCTATTGACTATAGCGACCAATGCAAAGCCTTTTTCTGGCACCATATAAATTACACAGCTATGGCCTAAGTGTTCAGCTGCTTCAAATACTAAATTTCCCAGCTTTGAGCTAGCAAACAGTAACCCCATACCCCGAGAAATGCCATTGTCAATAGAGTTGTGGCTAGTAAACAGTAAATTGAGACTGATTTCAGTTAATAACTTTGTTCCATTGCATCTTCCACCTGTAATTAAGCATTGAAGTAGCTGCATGATGTCACGCGTATTAGAATGCATATCTGACGATGACGGCGGCGTACTAATTAAGGGCATTGGTTCACATGTAAACGGTGACTTACTGGCCTTAGTAAAGCAGGACAGCTGATGTGGCCTAGCAAATATCAAATCAGGTTCAGGTACGCCGAAGCCTGTACTTTTCATATCTAGCGGCAAAAAGATGGTTTTTTTAACAAAAAGCGTATAAGGCGTCTGAGTAACCAGCTCAATAATTTGGCCTAATAAAACAAAGCCCAAGTTTGAATATTTAATCGGGTTACTGTCACGTTTTCCAAGTGACATGAGGTCTCTATTGTTTAAGGTTGCTGCTATTTCTTCTTCACTTGGGGAAGAACCAATAAAAGCACCTCTAGGTAAACCTGCTGTATGCATCAACAGATCTTTTACGGTCACTGGTGATTTTTGACTTTGAGCCCAGTGGGTTTTTTTTAGGTAAGATAAGTACTTTGTTGCAGGCGCGTCGAGTTCTAGCTGTTGATTATCACATAAAATAAGCACAGCGATTGCTGTAATCAACTTGCTAATAGAGCCTACCTTACTAATAGCGTCGCTGCCAAAGGTAGACTCCGTAGCAAGCTCAGACATTTTATCATGTTCTATCAGGCGTACGCTCATAGAGGGAAACCCCATCAGCACTTTGCCATCTTGTAGATATTGATATAGATTAGAATCCATTTTGTCTTTCGCTCGCTAGATGGCTTATTTAGGTAAACTCAAAGCTGGCTACACTATTGAAAACATTAGCTTCAGCAATTACAGCCACTGCTGCAGAGGGGCTACCTGAGATATCAAAGCTGCCCATGTAATCAAGCATACTTGGAATTCCCGCAGTATTTGTTACGTTGCTAAGACCACTTTTAAGCGCTTTTTGATTTCCCGCATCCCAGCTCTTTTCAAAAGTCACCGCATCTACAGCATTATTGTCTTTTTTACCCAAGTTTTGAGCATAAGACAAAACCATGTATTCCTGAGCATCACGCTGATTCGCGTTGTTTACTTTAGGGCAATCACTAGAAGCGGCAGCATCACATGGGTACGTTTTTAGCATTTCTGTCTTAAGGGCACTCCAATATGTAGATGGAGTTGATTCACTACTGGGTTTGTTACTGTTTTTCAATGCATTAGCAATTGCTTCATTTGCTTTCTCTAGTGCTGTTCCAGCTAGAATTAGAGCTAGGTTTTTCAGCCTAGATGAAGATGCCGCGTTCAAGCCACCTTCTGCGGCAGCATCAGCAGCAGCATCAGCGGCAGCATCAGCAGCGGCATCAGCGGCAGCATCAG
>NZ_JACJEZ010000081.1:0-12241 GCF_014164365.1 Pseudoalteromonas sp. SG43-6 | reverse complement strand
GATAAATACAGTGATAACAAGGCGTAAATTTTGACATGTAGTTGTTCTACTTGAAAAAATTATAACGCAGTTAGCGCTTTATTTAGCTCGCTAGAATGGTTAAATATTTAAGTCGATTGGTATTAGTTCGCTGTTTTATTTTTATACAGCTTGTATTAAGTTATGGTTCAGTAATGGGGTCTTGTCAAGAAACACCAATGAGAGACGAAAGCAAAAAAATCAGCGGGGATATATTTAACTAGAGTTCGGGTTATTTAATTAATCAAACCCCCTGCTTTGTTTTATTATCAGTCATTTTTCATGATAAAATCATTTTCTTAATGACAGATACTAATGAGCAACTCCCTTCGTGCCACATAGCAAACTTTTAGAACCGATTAAGCAATTTTTACGTTGTGAAACCCCTTTAGGGTGGATTGATGAAGCCACTAAAAAAGAAAACCTAGCGGTTATTTTAATTGATCATCTCATCTGTGAGCTTAAAGCCGCGCAATCTGCGATGTTTTTAATTCGTAAATACGCCGTGGATAAACAAAGCAGCGATGCCTTGCTTGAGTGGCTGAAGCCGTTTGAAACGCTGATATACAAACGTGAAGGGAATTGGCGCGATCTTGCGGCTAAAAACAAACTGACTAAAGCAGTGATCCCAAAATCTGATTCAGCTTATGGGCAAGATTTGGTTGATAAAATGGTGATGTTGATCAAAGAAGAGCTGCACCACTTTTATCAAGTATTAGAGATCATGGATGAGTACGGTATTGAGTATCAAAGTATTACGCCGTGTCGTTATGCTAAGGGTATGCTAAGACATGTAAAAACCTTTGAGCCAGATGCACTGGTCGATAAGCTCATAGTCGGTGCTTACATCGAAGCTCGTTCGTGCGAGCGTTTTGCCGCGCTTGCACCCCATGTAGATAAGCGTTTAGGTGATTTTTATATTTCGTTATTGCGCTCTGAGGCACGCCACTATCAAGACTATTTAACTCTTGCCCAAGAAATTGCTGGTTTTGATATTACCGAGCGGGTTAAAGAGTTTGGTGAAATTGAAGCGCAGTTAATTACATCTTTTGATGACGATTTTAAGTTTCACAGTGGTACGCCGGTAAATAAAAGCGCTTAACCAACACTAACATGTGCTGCAGCTTTCAAGCCATGCTGTAGCACATACTTTATTATCAAAAGTGTTTTTAAATTAGACACATCAAAAACTCTCACCTAATATTTAAAGCAAGTTAATTTTTTTATTTATCAGTTATTTTATTGCTTTGCAATGCATTGTAAATGAAAGGCCATTGCTATTATTATTTTGGTGGGTATATATGGATGAAAAAGAGGGATTATTTGTATTTTCTGCTGAGGAAGAGTTAGTAAATACTGACCTTAAAGTATGGAAAATTCTAACCGTTGAGGATGATCTCGATTATCAACATGCATTAGTTAATAGCTTAAAAGAATTAAAGGCCAAAGAAGGCTACAAATATGAGTTATTAGCGGCCAACTCAGTACCAGAAGCTGCGCTTGCTTTAAGTATGCACCCAGATATAGCACTTGTTTTTATCGATGTGGTTATGGAAGAAGATGACTCCGGACTGCGTTTGGTAAATACCATCAGAGAAGTGATTGGCAACGCTGAAATGCGTATCGTGTTACTAACAGGGCAGCCCGGTTTAGCCCCTGAAACCGATGTGATGAAAATGCTCGATATTGATGAGTACTGGAATAAGTCTGACATTTCTGCGCAAAAGCTTGAATCAATCGTTAATAGTAATATGCGAACTTGGCAATATATTTCGCAAATAACAGCCGCTAAACAAGGTTTGCAACTTGTGCTTGATGCATCAAGGAGCATTAATAGCAAACATGATATGGGCTCATACTCAGCTGCCGTGCTGCAAGAACTAAGCAATATTTTAAAAATATCCGAGGGAGGCGGGATCCTTTGTTCAAGCAACCTTGATAAAGGCGACAATGCAATGATCCTCACTACCAACGGCTGCTTTAATGGTATGAAAGGACAAAAAGTAGATAGCAATTTACTGGCCGATATGTACGATGACTTCCAGCTAGCGATTCAAGAGAAACGTCATGTGTTTTCAAATCAGCATAGTATCTTCTTCTTCCCAGCAACCATTGCTGAAGGCACGCACTATATTACCTTGGTAAAATCAGATAATCCCATTAGTGAAGAAAACGAATATTTATTGAAAGTATTTAGTGAAAACGTCAGTAGCGGATTTGCTAATATTTCATTATTAAATAGATTAACCGAGCTTGCCTATACCGATGTTTCATTAAACTTACAGAATAGAAACTGGTTAACTCGCGAAATTAAAAATATGAACGTATATGAAAAATCCAAAATGCGTTTAATTATTTTTGATATTTATCAGTTTGATGAAAAAGCATTTACCTTTGGTTATGATTTTTGTAGAAAAATCATAAAACTGGTACATAAAAGTATTGTAGATGTTTTTTCAATATATGACCCCAGAATTGCGATTATTAGTAATAGTAGCTTTGGCATGCTCATTAATGTTGATTTTGATATTACAGATGATATTGCGCGTTTTCATAATAAACAAAAGTATGAAATTGAAAATGTTAAGCAATTTATTGACGTAAGAGTGTTGGAGTTAAAGCTAAGTTGCGCATCAAATATTACTCCCGAAAAAGTAATTAGCCTGGCAGAGTCGAGTTTAAATTACATGCAAGTAACTCAAGCGAAGTTTATTTTGCATACCGATGAGAAAACAGTGGCAATAACAAGGCGCTATGAGTTAATGGCGCGCTTGAGAACGGCTATTAGTACCAAAGAATTGCGTGTCGCTTTGCAACCAAAAATGTGCTTGAAAACATTAAAACCAATTGGTTTTGAAGCGCTAGCTAGATGGCAGTTAGCTGATGGCAGCTTTGTAAATCCTGAAGAGTTTATAGAACTTGCTGAAACAGCTGGTTTAATTAATGAGCTAGATAATGTTATTTTTGAAAAAATACTACAAATAATTAATCAACTTAAAAAATGTGGTATAAATTTACCTATTGCGTTTAACGCATCATCTTATGACTTGATCGATCCTTCTTACTTTGAGTCTATCAAAAGTCGGATTGAGGAATATAAAGTATCTCCCTCGATGCTGGAACTTGAAGTGACAGAAACCCAAGCGATCAGTAATTACAACTTTATTAAAGAGGCTTTATCACGATTTATGGCATTGGGTATTAAAGTGAGTATTGATGACTTTGGTACGGGTTATTCATCGTTAGCACATATAAATGAAATACCGTCGAATGCGATAAAAATTGATCGCTACTTTGTCAGCAACCTTGAGCATAATATAAATAATCAATACATGATAAAAATGATCATCAGTCTCGCAAAGCAATTTGATTTTAAAGTTATTGCTGAGGGTGTTGAAAACGAATTTGAGGTGCAATGGTTAAAACAAGCAGGTTGTGAAATGGCCCAAGGTTACTTTTTTGCAAAACCATTATTTTATGATGATTTACTGATCTGGTTAGCACAGTTTGATAATGTAAATGACTAAAAAAAGTAACTCATTTTATAGCGACAAAAAAGGCGTACTCATAAAGTCGCTGTTTATTTTATTTGTTGCGATATTAATTGGCTGGCTGGTATACGAGCAAGTTTATCAGTCAAAAGTAACCATAATAAAAGAGCGCCAAGATGAAAAACTAGTGCTTGTGAGTACTGATTTATCTAAAGAGCTAAGCAGTATTAAAAAACTCACTCAGCTGTTAGCAAATGGCCAAGTATTAAAAAGTAATACAGGTTTAAATACATTGAGCGCTCAACAAAGCGACAAGCTCATAAATGATTATTTTTTAAATTTTGCTTCTGTATCAACCAATATCTCACAAATACGTTGGCTTGAACGCAGTGGTAAAGAACGTTATAGAATTAATTTCAGCAATAAAAAAAGCGAAATTGTTGAGGTATCACAATTACAAAATAAGCAAAATCGTTATTACTTTAAAGAAGGGATGTTAGTTGCACCACCGAATACATTTATTTCAGAAATTGATTTAAATATTGAGCGTGGAAAAGTTGTTGTCCCGCATGAGCCAACAATTAGGGTGACTTACAGAACGCAAGGTGGTGATTATTTAATAGATGGCTTGTTAGTAGTGAATTTTAATCTGGATTATTTATTTAGTAATATTCGACAATATGATGAAAAAAACACCCAAGTAAATATTCTAAATCATGATGGTTATTGGTTGTATAATAAGGATCCCGCATTACAGTTTGGGTTTATGTATAATCAAGTTAATAACTCGCTAGCAAATAACTCTCCAGCGCTTTGGCAACACATCATTGAACATGACGTACAAAGCACCTCACGTATTTTTCATGACAGTTTATATACTTTCAGGCGATTCTCTATTGTTTCACTACGTGAATCAACACAAAGAACCGCAGATTCAGATAAAGAGATTATTATACTTATCGGTAGCCCTAAAGAGCTGCTGTATAATGCAAAAATGACTGCTTTTCAATATGCTGCTCTGTGTAGTGTTGTTTTATGTATTTGCGGTTTTGGTTTTAGTTACCGTGAATATTTATTCCAACAGCAACTAATTACTTTATCTTATAAACTACAGCGTGAAAAAGTAGAGTTAGATAGCGTCAACAAACAGCTCGATTTAACTATAAGGCAGCAGCAGCAATTACAAACAAGCTTACTCGAAGCTCGAAAACTATCGTCTTTAGGGTTGTTGGTGGCGGGGGTTGCTCATGAGATGAATACACCCATTGGCGGTGCTATTATCTCAGTATCTAACGCGAATGTGGTTATTAATAAGTTGAGTGACGCGATAAAAACCGGATTAACTAAATCGCAATTAGATAAAAGCACACAGAGCATTGAGGAAAATTTAGGGTTAGCTAAAATTAATTTAAATAAGGCAGCGGTATTAGTTAAAAGTTTTAAAAAAATGGCGATAGACCGTCATAATGATGATGTCATCACATGTAATATAAGAAAAATAACTGAAGATTTACTGATCTCCCTTAATTCAAGATTAAAAAACTCAAACGTAAAAGTGAAAACCTTAGTTGATACTGACCAAGATATAAAAAGCCGACCAGGAATTATTTCCCAAGTGCTAGAAAACCTGATAATGAACGCACTAACCCACGGGTTTGCCAAAAATCAAGTCGGTGAAATTGAGATAAAAATAGCACAAGCTGCTAGTCAATCCATTAAATTAACCATTTCAGATAGCGGTGTTGGGATTAAAGCAGAGTCTCAACAGTACATCTTTGAGCCTTTTTACACCTCAGCTCGTGGTATTGGCAATACTGGGCTTGGCTTATATATGGTGCACCAATGGGTTACACACATTTTGCAGGGGGAAATTAAATTACAGTCCAATCCACACTCTACAGAGCGCTTTAAAACTGAGTTTACTATTACTATACCCAAACTATCTTAAGATGCAGAATTCGTTGCTTGGAGTGATAGTCATATAAGCATTTGTGTTTTAACGTTTTAAAAATTGTAGGTATTGCTCAGTCTTAGCTTCTGAAAAGCCATGGCGTAGGAGAACTTGTGCGGCCTCACCATTATTTACAATGGTGTTGAAACCGTTTTCTAATTGTATTAATTGTTGCTTACTTTGCACAGCAGATTTGGAAAAAATAATATATAGGTAGTGGGACGCTAAATGAGGAGGGATATATACGATTGACTGTCCTGTTTGTAATTGTGGATGATTGTTTAACCAGTACTCACCGACTTCTTTGGTACCAGCTACTAAATCAACGCGGCCAAGCTGTAACACGCGTAAGCTGCTGATCAAGTCATTAGTCGCTGTAATGGCTAAATTATGTTCACTACTAAAACCCTCGCTAACTATATAATTACTACCTTTACTTATGCTGTATGGCTGTAATGACGTTAAACTGCCATCGTAATTTATTTTGCTACTTTTTCGTTTAAATAATCCAGTAAATGACTTTGCTAATGGTCGTGAATAGTGGAATGTTTTTTCTCGCTCGGCGCTATAATAAGCCCCTAAAAGAGCTGTTCGCTTATTTTTTTCAAGTAATCTTAGTGCACGAGCCCAAGTTGTAAACTCAATGCTAGCTTCAATATCTTGGCTTGCTAATGCAGTAATAATAATATCAGCTAACCAACCTTGTTGCGGCAGTTGCTCTGAAAAATACGGGGGAAAAGGCTCGGTAACAAAAAGCCATTTATCTTGGCTGTATGTATGGCCTGCGTAAAATAAACAAATAAGTATGAAAAATAATTTAAGCATTACGACCAGTACTAAAAACGATCAATATAGTAAGCGTAGACAATATTTTATATTTGTGCGAATGGTTCACTTACTAGTTCTTGTGTCTGTGCGGTAACAACTAAATAAGAGCCTTGAGTATACCAATCACCCAGCACTGTGCGAGTGAGTGTTTGCTTATCTACTTCATAATGATGCACATTAGGGCGATGGGTATGGCCATGGATCATATGTTTTACTTGGTGTTTTGCAAATGTTGCTAGTACCGCTTGTTCAGTAACATCTAATATTTCAAGCGCTTTACCGGTTTGATTTTGCTTTGATTTTTCTCTGGCATTTTGCGCAACTTTACGACGATACCAAAGTGGCATAGCAAGCATTAATCTTGGCCACCACCAACTGCGGCCTTTTTTACGAAACTTTTGATATTCAATATCTTGTGTGCACATTTCATCGCCATGCAAAATGACAGTGGGAGTGCCATATAAGTCAATTACCAGCTGTTCGGGTAATAAAGTCATTCCTGCTTGTTTGGCGTATTTATCGCGCATAATGAAATCACGATTGCCATGCACAAAATATACTGGGGTGCCGTTATCACTCACTACTTTTAAATGCTTTGCAACTTCAGTTGAGAGTGCGGTTACATAGTCATCACCAACCCATACTTCAAAAAAGTCACCGAGTATATATAGCGCGTCTACATCCTTATTAATAATATGCGTATCTAAAAACTGATAAAAAGCTGCACTGATATCTGGGCGATTTTCACTTAAATGGAGGTCGGCAATAAAGTAGGTTTGGCGAGTCATAGGTAAGTCTTTTAAAAATAAATAAAGCGGGCATATACGTATAGCATAGATACCCGCTAAAACGCCACGTTACGTGGGTAAGCGTACTATTAGTTTACAGTTACGCTTGTGATGATAACGTCATCAAGAGGTACGTCTTGATGAAAGCCTGTGCTACCTGTAGCAACGGCTTTAATTTTTTCTACTACGTCCATGCCTTCAACAACTTCAGCAAATACACAGTAACCCCAGCCTTGAGATGTTTCGCTGCTGAAGTTTAAGAAGTCATTGTTATTCACGTTAATGAAAAACTGTGCTGTTGCTGAATGTGGATCAGGAGTACGTGCCATAGCAAGTGTACCAATCTTATTAGAAAGGCCATTGTTTGCTTCATTTTGAATAGGATCATGCACTTCTTTTTGTGTCATACCTGGTTCAAAACCACCGCCTTGTACCATGAAACCATCAATTACACGGTGAAAAATAGTGCCGTCGTAAAAGCCTGCGTTAGCATACTGTAAAAAGTTTTTAACTGTGTTTGGCGCATCTTCTTTGAGCATGTTAATGGTGATATCACCAAAATTTGTGTGTAGAACAACCATGTGGTTTCCTATTAGCTGATTTATTTGCCGCTATTTTATCTTAGTTAGCTAAGATTAACAAAGTGCTTATTCAATTGATAAAGCGCTAGAGCAGGGGCTTTTCAAGTGTTAACATAGCGATTCAAGTAAATAGTCAAGGACTTAAAATAAATGGTAAATATATACAACACACTCACGCGTCAAAAAGAGCAATTTAAACCTATGGTCGACGGCAAGATCGACATGTATGTGTGTGGTATCACCATTTATGATTATTGTCACATTGGTCATGCCCGCACATTTGTAAGCTTTGACGTGATCGTGCGTTATCTTCGTCACATTGGTTATGATTTAAAGTATGTGCGCAATATCACCGATGTTGATGACAAAATCATTAAGCGTGCGAATGAAAATGGCGAAGCGATTAACGACTTAACTGTGCGTATGACAAAAGCAATGCATGAAGATTTTGATAGTCTAAACATGTTACGTCCAGACATTGAACCTACAGTCACAGGTCATATGGACGAAATTATCGAAATGGTTGAACGACTAGTTACTAAAGGCCACGCCTATGTTGCAGCCGACGGCGATGTTTTATTTGACGTCTCAACGTTTGAGCAATACGGTGCATTGTCACAGCAAGATTTAACTATGCTACAAGCCGGTTCGCGTGTTGAAGTAGCACAAGATAAAGATGATCCACTTGATTTTGTGTTATGGAAAAAAGCCAAAGCGGGTGAACCATCATGGACATCACCGTGGGGCGAAGGTCGTCCAGGTTGGCATATTGAATGTTCGGCAATGAGCTCAAAGCATTTAGGTGAGCATTTTGATATTCATGGCGGTGGTTCAGATTTACAGTTTCCACACCATGAAAATGAGATTGCGCAATCATGCTGTGCAAATAACGGCAAGTACGTCAATACCTGGATCCATACGGGGATGGTACAAGTAAATAAAGAGAAAATGTCAAAATCATTAGACAACTTCTTTACTGTTCGTGATGTACTTAAAGAATATGATGCTGAATCGGTTCGTTATTTTTTAATTTCTGGTCATTACCGCAGCCAGTTAAATTACTCGCAAGAGAACTTAGATCAAGCACGTTCGTCGCTTGAGCGTATTTATACGGCACTTCGTGGTGTTGAGCCTATCAGTTGTGATTTAGCAACAAATGAACATGTGGCTAAATTTAGAAAAGCAATGGATGACGACTTTAATACACCAGAAGCATTACCGGTGTTATTTGAATTAGCCAAAGAGCTAAACCGTGTAAAAGACGTTGATGCTGAGCAAGCGGGTAAGTTAGCATTTGTACTGCGTAGTCTTGGGGAAGTGTTAGGGGTTGCTCAACAAGCACCAGAGGCATTTTTACAAGGTGGCCAAGCAGATGACGAAGTTGCCCAAATAGAAGCGTTAATAGTTAAGCGTAATGAAGCGCGCGCGGGTAAAGATTGGGCTGCGGCCGATGAAGCGCGTGATGCTTTAAATGCACTTGGAGTAATACTGGAAGACTCTGCAGGTAAAACTACATGGCGTAAAGCGTAATTAATTACCTTACTAGTGCCAGTCAAATAGGCATTGCTGAATAAGACATATTTTAGTAAGTATTGTATTAGTAAGTATTACAAAGGGTTGCCAATTTGGCGGCCTTTTTATTTTTTCTAGCTTGACCTCAACTTAACCTTAGGTTTTACCTTTGCGTTTCTTAGTTATTTTGAAAGGAATGAAATGAATATTTTTCTTGCCATGATCCCTGCTTTTTTATGGGGCACCACCTATGCGGTCACTAAATATGCCACCCCAGATTGGCCGCCAATATTACTTGGCGCGTTGCGAGCATTACCTGCGGGTTTACTGTTATTTGTGCTTAAACCATCATGGCCTAAAGCAAAACAGTGGCGCGGTTTAGTATTATTAGCTGTGGTTAATATTGCCCTGTTTTTTAGTTTTATTTTTATTATGGCGGTTAATTTACCAGCGGCAATTGCCGGTGTTGGTATGGTCTCTGTGCCTGTGGTTGCGTTGATTTATGCGTGGGTTTTTAAAAAGCAGCGTCCAGCGTTTTTGCAATCGGTGTGCGCACTTGTATTAGTGATTTTGGCTTGGCGATTATTTGATCCCCAGCATGTCACGATTAATGCCTTAGGAGTATTCGCTTTAATTGGTGCGTTGTTAACAATTGTTGTTGGTAGTACTTTAGTGCAAAAAATGTCTAGCCACACTCATTGGTGGACGGTATTAACATGGCAGCTGATCATTGGCGGATCATTGTTATCATTAGTCGCAATGACTCAAGCTATTTACTTTGATCCACAACAATATCAAGTACTTGCTAATGGTGTCAGTTCAATACAGTGGCTTGCATTATTTTGGTTAATTGTGCCAAATACAGCGCTTGCGTATATCTTGTATGTTTGGTTACTTGGCCGGATGACGGTGGTTGAGTTTACTTTCGGTACGATTGCTAATCCGATCGCAGGTATTATTTGCGCCGTGGTATTACTAAGTGAGCACTATCAAGTTTGGCAATATACGATTATGGTTTTAATGATTTTCTTCTCTGTGCTGCCGCAATTGTTAAAGCTAACACGGCGCCAGCGCTCAGCTAAAATAGCCTCATAAATAACAACAAAGGGTTGCTAAACAGCAACCCTTGTTAATTCTTGATGCGACGTTATAGGCTAATTAGCTATGGTATTTTTCACAGGCTTCAAGGGTATTTTCAATCAAGCTTGCTACTGTCATTGGGCCTACGCCGCCAGGTACTGGCGTGATGAAATGTGCTTTTTGTTCAGCGATCTCATACTGTACGTCACCGACTAATTTGCCGCTATCTAAACGATTAATGCCTACATCGATTACAATTGCACCTTCTTTAACCCAATCCCCAGGAATAAACTCAGGTTTACCAACTGCCACAACTAACAGATCAGCACGGCGTACATGAGTTTCTAAATCTTGCGTAAATTTATGACACACAGTGGTTGTACAACCTGCAAGTAATAGTTCCAATGCCATAGGACGACCAACAATATTTGAAGCGCCAACAACAACTGCATGCATGCCTTTGTATTTTACACCGGTCGAATCAAGCAGTGTAATAATACCTTTTGGCGTACATGGGCGAAGAGCAGGCATACGCTGTGCTAAACGGCCAATGTTATAAGGATGAAAGCCGTCAACATCTTTGAGTGGAGTGATATGCTCAAGGATTCTTTCAACATCAAGACCAGCAGGAAGAGGAAGTTGTACTAAAATACCATCAACTTGTGCATCGTTATTGAGTTCATCAATTAAATCTAATAATGCTTGCTCGTTTGTATCTGCTGGTAAATCAAATGATTTAGAAATAAAGCCAACTTCTTCACAGGCTTTACGTTTTGAACCTACATAAACTTGGCTTGCAGGATCTTGCCCTACAAGTACAACTGCAAGTCCAGGTGCGCGCAAACCGTTTGCAACACGTTCACTTACTCTTTGTGCTACTGCACTGCGTACTTGTTTAGCTATTGCCTTACCATCGATGATGTTTGCCGTCATGGGTGACCTTTAATTGGGGTTAGTTAACTTAATACCGATACTTTAAAAAAACGAATGCATATAGAAATAGGGGTAATATAATGCTAATAAAGAACACGTTCTTTATTACTCGTTTTTAATATGCTTACTATTTTCGCAGAAAAGCGCTAATGCGCCAAGTTGCTTTTCTGATATAGCCGCTAATTATATAAAACAGTTGAAATTTTAGCTGATCGTCACAATATTTGACCATTATGAACTAAAAATGACCGATTGATTTATTTTCTTAAAAAAAGGTTTGACCTGACACGGTCAAATCACTATTATGCACCCCGTTGTCAACGAGGTCACTCGCTAACAATAGTAAGCATCGGCGATTAGCGCAGTTTGGTAGCGCACTTGGTTTGGGTCCAAGGGGTCGCAGGTTCAAATCCTGCATCGCCGACCACTTTCTCATTTATAAAGAATGGTAATGATTGGTTTGGGTATATCCTATACAGTCACAAGTTAAATGCTGAAAAGCAGGTAACTATTCTATTATAATAGATTGGCTTATTGGTAAACTATGAAGTTTTCGATGCGCCCATAGCTCAGCTGGATAGAGCAACGCCCTTCTAAGGCGTCGGTCGAAGGTTCGAATCCTTCTGGGTGCACCATTTGAAAACATGTAAATATAGCGGTGGTTGTAGCTCAGTTGGTAGAGCCCCGGATTGTGATTCCGGTTGTCGTGGGTTCGAGCCCCATCAGTCACCCCATTTACAAAAAGAATATCGGCGATTAGCGCAGTTTGGTAGCGCACTTGGTTTGGGTCCAAGGGGTCGCAGGTTCAAATCCTGCATCGCCGACCACTTTCTCAAAAAGTGGTCTCAAATACACAGTTTGAGTGTTCAATGAAAACGAGGTTTAATACTTCAATATCGGCGATTAGCGCAGTTTGGTAGCGCACTTGGTTTGGGTCCAAGGGGTCGCAGGTTCAAATCCTGCATCGCCGACCACTTTCTTAATTAATAAAAAACAATTCAAAATTCATATTTCACAGCTTAATTTTAAAGCTAAAATATTGCTAACTTGCTAACTTGC
>NZ_JACJEZ010000080.1:0-12339 GCF_014164365.1 Pseudoalteromonas sp. SG43-6 | reverse complement strand
TAGGTTCTAGGTTCTAGGTTCTAGGTTCTAGGTTCTAGCGAAGTTTATGATAACTATTTAGTTAACACAAACGTTTAACTATTTTTTGGCGTAACTTTAATTAAGCTGCTGGCGGCGATGGCAAATAAGCAATAACCGGTAAAGTACCAAAAACCTGCACCAAATTCAGCATGCATGTTGATCAATTCCCCCATCTGGCCATCGGCGTTACCAGCAAGGTAAGCCACAATCAAAGCAATGACAAAAACATCTACCATGCTCCATTTACTCAAGCCTTGTATAACTTGACCGAGTATATGCTTTAATTTGTTCATCGGTATTAAACAATAAACTAATTGCATCAACAGTTTTAAAGCTGGCACCACAATTGAAAACAATGCTACCAATGCTGCGACTAGGTAATTTTTATTATTGGCAAGTTCGTTAACCGTGCCCCAAATGCTCCGTGTTTTTTTATAAGCACTAATTTCACCTTCGAGTTTATCAAGGCCCAACATGCTCGACGCCATCATTAACATATTGCGGGTATGACGGTCACCTTCATCAGCAATCATAGCAATGCCTGTTTTGGCGAGCTTTGATTTATCAATTTTCCCCTCAAGGGTTAGCACAGGCTGAGTAACGCCAGGTAATAACAACGCCAGAGCAATTAAAATAGTCGTGATCGGCAGTAATAAACGCATAGTCGTCTTTTAAAGTATATTGATAATGGCGCATCATACTCAAGGTATTAAGTATCTTCAATAATTGAGGCTAAAACCTCATCGCCGTATTGCCGTGCTACGAGCATGGCATTATAAATAACATCGATGGGAGAAGCTGGCCGAATGGTTTCTAACAATTTAACTGCTAATGGCCAATTATCTTCCTCTACCGCGCGAGCTAACTGCAAAGTAGCACCTAACATACCGTTAAAGTTAAGCAGTGCACTCGATAAATCATCGCCTAAACAAAACTCTTTTGCGATAACATCCAGTTCCATATTTAAAATAGCATCGAGCACTGACATCAAGCCAACTAAGTAACCACGCTGAGACATTTCCTTACCGCCAGGCTCTAGCATTAACTGCATGAAATGCGCACGAGTTAACCCCAACTTAGTTAGTTCACTAGGTTTATCAACCCCTAGTTCACTAAGGGCCAACACTCTTACAAATTGACGAATTGCATCTTCACCTAAATAAATAACCGCTTGTGAAATAGAGGTGATCACTAAATTTTGGTTACCAGAGCGTGCATTCACTAATTTAAGAATACGAGCAGTTAAACCGACGTCTTTAGCTACCCGCTGGTGGACTTCATCAAAATCGAGATCTGGGCGCGACGTACAGCGCAGCAAATCAAAAACAGCAAATTTAGATGGCTCAACATTATGGTAGCTGAGCATTTCTGGACGCGCGAAAAAGAAGCCTTGAAAGTAATCGCAGCCGGCACTTTTTAGCAGCATAAATTGTTCGTGCGTTTCAATTCGTTCAACTATGATTTTTACATCAGGAAAACGGCGTTTAAGCTTTTTTAACAGCATATTGGTTTTAATGATGGGCTCTTCAACTTCAAGCTTTATATAATCAACTAAATGTAATAATGGCTCCCATTTTTCATCTCCATCATAATCATCGAGAGCAAAAGTATAACCCTCTTTTTTTAGAGCCGTAACTCGATTGGTCACTTTATCAATGTTGTCGGCTCGTTCAACAATTTCTATTACTGCGCTATCGGGTTGCAATAATTTAGGGAAATCATCTAGTAGGGCATCTGAAGAAAGGTTTATAAAAGCGCGTTGGTTCGCAGTAAGTTTATTTATACCAATAAGCATTAAAGCGTTAAAAAACAGCCGCCCAGTAGCCTGACCATCTGTTGTGCCAATAGGGAATGCGTTATTTATCGAATCTCGATACAGTAATTCGTATGCATAAATGCCTGTTTCAGCATCAAAAATAGGCTGCCTGGCAATGTATTGTGTAACAAGTTTTGGCACCTCGGCGGTTATCTGCGTATTAAGCATATTATTTCCTGCTAATAACTATAGTGACTCTTGCCAGCTAAATTGTTGTTATTTTATGTACTCAGTATAGTAAGGTTTTTGCGCCTTGCCTAAACTTGTAAGTAATAATGCTCCTTTTATTGAATGTCTGCAAACCATCTGTAAAGTCAAAGTTTTCACTATACCCACACTAAAATAATGGATAAGTTCTAATTTGACTGATGATTGAGTATAATAAGGGCTTACTTTTCTGTTAACCCCCAAAAGAGCCTTGATATGAGCATTGAACAAGCCTTAGTTGAACGCAGTAATAACCAATGTGAGCTATGTACTGCAACTGAAAACCTTTCTGTATACGAAGTGCCACCTGTCACTGAAGCTCATTCAGATAAATGTATTTATACTTGCCAAACGTGTAAAGACCAAGTTGAAGGCACCACTGATATTACCCCTACTCATTGGCATTGTTTAAACGATAGCATGTGGAGCCAAACACCTGCGGTACAAGTGGTGGCGTACCGTATGCTAACCCGTTTAGCTGCTGATAATGGCTGGGCACAAGATGCGCTAGACATGATCTATCTTGAAGAAGATACGTTAGCATGGGCTAAAAAAGTACTTGCTGAAAATGATGATATTAAACATGTTGATAGCAACGGCGTGGTACTGCAAGCCGGCGATACAGTCACACTTATTAAAGATTTAGATGTTAAGGGCAGTAGCTTAACGGCTAAACGTGGTACTGCTGTGCGTAATATCGGCTTAACCAGCAACCCTGAACATATTGAAGGACGTGTGGACGGTCAGCGCATTGTTATTTTGACCAAGTTTGTGAAGAAGTAAATATCTCTGTGCCTACAAAAAGGTGCATTTATGCGCCTTTTTTGTTATTAAATAACAACTTAGAATAATTAAGCTATGATTAAGTAATCGCGCTGTAAACTACCCATAGATTAAAAATCAACCGATTCATTTATTTCAAGGAATAAACCATGCTATCGAACAAACCTTATACAGTTTTAAAATCGATTGCCAGCATTAGTTTATTGGCCAGCAGTGCAATGGTACTTAACGGGTGCAAGAGCCTACCTGATCCACAAACGAAACAAACCACTGAAGATGCAGCCATGGCCACTTTAACAACTCAAGTTAGCTACCTTGATCGCAGCATGTTAGGTCCGGGATCACAACTCACAGTGACTTTAGCTGATGTGTCAAAGATGGATACTGAAGCAGAAATAATTAGTCAACAAACTATTGATATCAATGGCGCACCACCTTATACGGTAGAGCTTAGCTACGACGCGAGCAAAATGGATCAACGTCATCGCTATAGCGTAATTGCACGTATCACTAATCAAGATCAGTTATTGTACGTTAGTACTACACATAACAATCCATTTGAGCAATCACAACAAGCACCTTATGAAGTAGTCGTGTCTAAAGTTGCGCCGCAAAAGCCCAATGTCGATTTAGTAAATACGTATTTTAAAGCTGTTACTATAAATGGCGTGCAAGTCACTGTTGAAACAAAAGAACCCTTTATTCAATTTAGTAAAGATAACAAAAGCCATGGCTTTTTAGGCTGCAATAATTTTGCTGGTAGTTATCAAGTAGATCAACAAGCACTGACATTCAGCCCGCAAGCTAGTACTAGAAAAATGTGCTCTCAAGGTATGGAACAAGAAACTGCAATGTCTGGCGTACTAGAAAATACTGCGACGTGGAATATTAATGGTGAATCACTCACCTTAAAAGATAAGCAAGGTAAAGTACTGGCAACCTTTAAAGCCGTGTATTTTAATTAACTCTAATCACTCTCTGTAATTAAACGCCCAGTGAACTGGGCGTTTCAATGTTTATTCGGCAACTAATTGCTCGCTGCGATAAAAGCCTGATGAATCGCTTAATAAGGTAACTAGTTCAGGTAATACCTTATCCATAGTTTGTTTTAACTTCCACGGTGGATTAATTACTATCATCCCCGATGCAGTCATGCCATGCACGTCAGTATCGGCTTCAGTCGCTAATTCAAATAACTGAATATTACGCATACCTGAAGCAATCAACCCCTCTTCCATACGCTCAATTCTTTCTCTGTCGACCACCGGATACCAAATCATGTAAGTACCAGTAGCAAAGCGTTGATAAGCCTTCGTTAATGTTTTTACCACAGTGTCGTAATCGTCTTTAATTTCATAAGGTGGATCAATGAGTACACATGCTCTGCGCGAAGCGGGGGGTAATAACCCCACTAGACCCGTAAAGCCATCCTCGCCGCGGACACGAATTGAGCGCTTACCGCTCATGTTTTCTTGTAGTAATGCCAAATCTCGCGGATGTAGCTCAAAAAACCAACCTTTGTCTTGGCGACGCAAGAAATGCTCAGCAATTTTCGGCGAGCCCGGATAAAAAGCTAATTGTTCTGTGTCATTAAATGATTTAATTAAATCAATATAATCATTTAGTTCCTGATGCTCACTGCGATGTTGATAAAGCTTAGCAATGCCATTTAGGTATTCTTGCGTTTTTTGTGCATCAGCACTGGCTAATTCAAAAAAGCCAGCTCCTGAGTGAGTATCGATATAGTCCAATGGCTTATCTTTGAGCGTCTGGTAACTTAATACCTGAGCTAATACCAAATGTTTAACGACATCGGCTGGGTTTCCAGCATGAAATGAGTGTCTGTAACTGAGCATAATATAATTTCGCTTAAATAAACTCATTGAAGTTAGTTATATTCTACAACATAAAACGCCAAGGGTCATAAATTGCTGGCCATTAAGTGAACCACTTATGAACAAATTAGTCGCTAGCCTGAACAGCTTATTAACATTAAATAAAAATCAGCCAAAACACACGTAAATGCTGGCATATAAAGCAACTTTGCTTTACATTTGCATGACAATAATCACAGTTTTATGAGCGCCTTTATGAATAACGATACCCTTTCTCAACTAGAACAATTGATCGACCAATTAATTAGCCAAAATTCACAGCTACAAACTCAGGTTAGCGAGCTTAAAGATAAAAATAGTAAGCTAATCGATGAAAATGAAATTCTTCAACTTGAAGTACTTGAAAGTGAAGAAAAACAAAAAGACACCAGCACAACTTTAACGGGTTTACTTGAGAAGCTACAAAGCGCCCAACAGGCTAACTAATGTCTGAGCTGCAAAACCAGCGAGTCACAGTTGAGTTGCTTGGTAAAGAGCAGCAATTTGCTTGCCCAGCTGGGCAAGAGGATGCACTCATTGCATCAGCCAAATACTTAAATGATTTGGTTGATCAAATGAAGCAGCGCTCAACAGTGCGCAATGATCAAAAAGCCTTATTAATGGCAGCCTTGAATATTAGCCATGAGTTACTCGAAGCAAAAACACAGCAAAGCGTTACCCAACAGCAGCAGGATCAACTCATCGATAAGCTCAGTGCTTACTTAGGGCAATCGTCAGCCGAATAAAAAAAGCGCACTCGCGCTTTTTTTATTATCTCGTGGATTCCAGTATCAATTAAAAAAAAAATCAGCTAACTTGCCTATTTTATTTTCTCTATTTTGGCAATACTGTTATGACTCACCCTTTTTATATCCCCACTCAGTTAACTGCACTTTTATTGCTAAGCTTTAGTCTTGTTGCACCCCGCTCTGCTGTTGCAGCAACACAGTGGCAAACAATCTCCCCTAACGTACAATTTTTAGAGCAGCAACGAGCCCTACGCTTTTATGACTCAAACCAAGTGCTCATTGAAGGTGATAAATGCGCGCTAATGTTTGATGCTAGTGGCGACTTTGCCGCTGTTGAAGCAACCGTTAAGCAACTAAAAAGCACCTTAAAAACCCCCTTGTGTTACTTAGTTGCTAGTCACTTCCACGACGACCATTTACTGGGCATGGCTATTTTGCAGCATCATTTCCCCGATGCTCAATTAATTGTCCATCAACAGCTTGCTACTGAATTTAGTCAACTCCAACAAACCTATACTAATAAACTTGATAGTTATGAAAAAAGTATCGAATTGAGTTTACAGCGTTTAGCCCAGCAGCCCGAAGCGCAACAACAGCACTGGCAAAACAAACTCAACTTAGCTAAGCAGCGATTATTACGATGGCGCCAATATCAACTACAACCACCACAAACTTACGTTGTTGATAGCTTAACCATTGAACTTGGCAACTACCCAGTCACGATTAACGCACACCAAGCCCATACTAATGGTGATTTAACTCTCAGCGCCGAAAATCATCGCATTTTAGTCGGTGCTGATGTGGTTGATTGGCTACCTTATCCCGGCCATGGTAATTTTAATAACTGGTTGCAAATACTCACACAACTTCACTCAGATCAGCGCATCAAGATAATCCTGCCTGGCCACGGAAGCGTACTAAAACGAGACGATTTACAGCAACCATTAAACTTTTTGCACGCGATACAACAGCATGTAACAAACTATCCAGAGCAAGATTTAGTGCAATTACAGCAAAGCTTTAATCAGCAGTTTGCGAAAGACTACCAAGTTGATGAGATAGCACGAAAAGCTTACCCGCTGTTTCTAGAGGCTGGACTTAAACGAGTTAAACAGTCAAAATAGCGCTCGCACGTGGATGTGCTAGACTTTTAAAAGGATATTAATTTAGTGATGTTTATGCGCAGTTACCTCTTAGCCCTGTTTGTGACTTTAATTTTACTATCCGGTTGCCAAACAACTGAGCCATATTCAGCGCCAAGTGATACTGTGCAAGCTCCGGTTATTTTTAATCACGTTAAACCGTCATCAAATAGCTCAGCACAGCCCACAGATACCAAGCATAAAAAACAAAAAATAACATTAACAGCTCCAGCGCAACAAGCCGCTACATCACCTCAAGCGCACACTCGCAATAAAGATTTATGGCGACATATAGCCGACAACTTAACCATTCAAATTTACCTAAACAAAGCACTAAATAAACGGATTACCTGGTATACCAAGCAACCAAAATACTTACAGGTTGTCAGTGCCCGGGCTGCGCCTTATCTTTATCATATTGTTAGTAAAATAGAGCAACGTAAGTTACCCATGGAATTAGCTTTATTGCCTTTTGTAGAAAGTGACTTTCGCCCGACTATTAGCTCCTCAGAACAAGCTGTTGGGGTATGGCAATTAGTCGGTGCGACGGCTCATCACTTCGGCATAAAATCAGATCAATGGTATGACGGGCGCAAAGATGTTCTCGCTTCAACAGATGCCGCTTTGGCCTATTTAGAGTATTTACATAAGCGCTTTGATGGCGACTGGCTACATGCATTAGCGGCTTATAATAGTGGCGAAGGACGTGTAAAGCGCGCCATCGCAGAAAATAAAAAGCGCGGCAAAAGCACTGATTACTGGTCGTTGAAATTACCCAAAGAAACCTCTGAATACGTGCCAAAGCTAATGGCATTAAGCTACTTAATACAAAACCCTCAGCGCGGATTATACCGCCCTAAACTTGCCAACAAAGCCCTTACAACTGAGCTTAACGTTGGCCAGCAATTTGATTTTTCGGTGATCGCCAATTTATCTGGTATTGGTCGCAGCCAACTACACAAACTCAACCCTGGCTATTTAAAAAACCAAAGCTCACCTAATGGTCCTCATACTTTATTACTACCACTGCAACAGCAAAGCTTATTAAGCAGCCAGTTCTTTAAAAATAATTTCACTGGCGAATATACAGTGAAAAAAAATGATACTTTGTACTCGATTGCTCGTCGTTTTGGATTATCAGTTAACAAACTAAAAGCGATGAATAACAAAACCTCTAATTTAATTGGTATTGGTGAAGCACTGATGGTTGGCCAACCTCGCACCATGCCAGACTCGTTAACTATCAATTATAAAATCAGTCCTTACCTTGAACAAACTGAAATAGCGATCCCCACTATCGCAATCCAATACCAGGTAAAGCCTGGTGATACTATCTGGGGAATCAGCCAACTTTATGATGTGCCGCATAGTGATTTAGCCCGGTGGAATAAACTTAGTGCCTCGAGTATTTTAACGCCTGGCACGCAGCTGGTGCTACATTTGCCGCAAGCAACAAAGGCCGTGTCACAATTGCATGACGAAGGTTTACTTTCAGAGCTTGCAAGAACCTTAAAGCAACCACACTAACCGAACCAGTAGTTTATAATCCGGCTTATTTAGCGTAAAATTAGCTTTTCATTACAGTTAAATTAAAGAGATCGGCATGCAAATTAGCAAAAACTCGGCAGTTGAATTTCACTACACATTAAGTGAAGCGGGCGAGCAACTAGAAACAAGTACTGGCAGTGAGCCGCTAACCTATATTCATGGTTTGGAAGGTATGCTTCCTGGTCTTGAAACAGCTCTTGAAGGCAAGGCTGCTGGCGATAGCTTCAGCGTGACACTTACACCGAGTGAATCTTACGGTGAACGTGTTGATGATCTTATTCAACGCATTCCTCTTAAACACCTTCAAGGTGACACTAAAGTATGGAAGCCAGGTATGACAGCAATGGTTAGCTCTAATCAAGGCCGTCATCAAGTGACGATCGTGAAAGTAGGTCGTTTCAATGCTGATTGTGATTTAAACCACCCATTTGCAGGCAAAACTCTAACGTTTGACGTGCAAGTACTTAGCGTACGTGAAGCAACCAGCGAAGAAGTATCACACGGCCATGTCCATAGCGAAGGCGGTTGTGGTCACAACCACTAAGGAAATTCCATGTCAAAGGTTGCTATCGTTACAGGCGGCAGTAAAGGTATAGGTCTTGCTGTTGTTAAGCGTTTTCTAAATAATGGTTACCAAGTACATAACCTTGATCTAGAACCTGCAGATTTAGGCACTTGGCACCACTGCGATGTGAGTGATGTTAGCGCAGTAAAAACGGTTATTGCAAAGATTGCCAGTAATGGCAAATGTATAGATGTGTTGGTATCGAATGCCGGCCGTCATCTAAGCGCGACAATTGAAGACACTGACGAAGCAACCTTCGATAGCTTGTTTGCACTTAATGTAAAAGGTGCCTACGCGGCAATTCAAAGCGTGTTACCAAGCATGAAAGCGCAACAAAATGGGGTGATTATTTTAATTGCCTCAGATCAAGCCATCATAGCTAAAAACAACTCGTTTGCGTATAACCTGACCAAACATGCGTTAGCCTCAATGGCAAAAACCACCGCATTGGATTATGCCCAGTTTAATATTCGCACCAATGCAGTGTGCCCAGGCACCATAGAAACACCGCTTTTTCATAATGCTATCGACACATATTGTGCTCGTAGTGGCGCCGACAAAGCCACTATAGTTGCCGAAGAAGGCGCATTACAGCCACTCGGACGATTAGGCCAAGCTGATGAAGTCGCAGCATTGGTTACGTTTTTAGCCAGTGATGATGCCAGCTTTATTACCGGCAGTTTACAAACCATTGACGGTGGTTATACCGCGCAATGAGTGAACGCATTATTGACCCTCACGTACACTTTTTTAATTTAGTCCAAGGGCAATATGATTGGCTACAAGGTAAGAATCCTGTGCCTTGGCCAAATTTAGATACGATTAAAGCGCCCATAAGTGTTAACCAATTACAGCATATAAGTCAGTTTGAAATTGCTGGCCTAGTACACATTGAAGCAGGCTTTGATAACCAGCACCCCATCAATGAACTGCACTGGCTAGCTGAGCACTTAAGTGGCCACAATTATAAAGCTATCAGCTTTGCCAATATTAATAGTCATCCCGACGATTTTAATAATGCAATTACCGCTTTATCACACCCAAGCTTAGTGGGCATTAGAGATATCACCGAAGGCGCTGATGCCATGCGCTTAAGCCATGCTACATGCCATGATAACTTAGCGCTATTAGCCAGTAAGCAGCTGATATTTGAAGCTCAATTTGAAGTTGAAAAGCTTACGATTACCCAACAGCTAATCAACTACTGCCAACAACTTCCGCATTTACAATTAATAATAAACCATGCGGGTTTACCCAATAATCTGTCAATTTGGCAGCAGGGGATCAGCCAATTAGCGCAACTACCTAACTGCTGGATTAAATTTTCAGGCTTTGAGCTACTCACCGCGCAGCTGCAAACTCAACAACAGCAGTGTTTTAACTTTATCCTGCAACACTTTGGTCAGCACCGCGTTATGTTTGCTAGTAATTTCCCTGTGTGTCAAATCAACGCGAGTTATCAACAGCGTTGGTCAAACCATTTTGAGCTGTGTAATACTCATAGTGTATGGCAACAACTTAGCTACAAAAATGCGCAGCACTGCTACCAAGTTTAATTAAAAACCGCTATATTGAGTTTATATTGTATAAAAAATAGATCATCACTATGGCTGTTTCCTCTATTCAAAAGCTCACTATTGGGCTTTTCAATGTTTCTTTTCTAGCGCTTCTTTCTGGCTGTGGTGGCGGTAGTACAATGACCGACAACAACAATAACAGCAATGGTGATGGCGACACTGGTAACAGAATCAATTGGACACAAGGTGTATTTCAACCCTCAAGTAATTTTTATCAACAATGCCAAGCATTAAACGAAAAGCACTGGCTGCGCTCATGGAGCAATGAAACCTACCTTTGGTATGACGAAATTATCGATCGTGATCCAGCGCTGACCCCTGCTGTAAATGAATATTTTAAATTACTAAAAACCGAGCAAATTACCGAGTCAGGCGCAAACAAAGACAACTTTCACTCTAGCCTGCCAACTGCACAATGGGAAGCCCAAAGCCAATCAGGAGTGACTTTTGGTTATGGTTTTAAAGTTAAATTAATCAGCTCTACAGCACCACGTCAAGGTGTGATCAGCTATACAGAGCCCAACTCACCTGCAAGTGCGCAAAATATTGCCCGCGGCTTTGAGATTTTAGAAATCGATGGTGTTGATTTTATCAATGCCAGCACGCAAGCAGAGGTCGATATCCTCAACGCGGGTTTATATCCAACTCAAACCGGTAAAAGCACTACCTTCGTATTCAAAGATATTAATACCGATGAAACCCGCGAAGTTATTTTAAACTCACAAACGATTACTTCTAGGCCAGTCACAAACGTGAAGACTTTAGCTGATGGCACTGTTGGTTACTTTCAATTTAATAGCCACAATGCAATTGCTGAAAAACCGCTTTATGATGCCTTTAATAATCTCAAAGCAAGTAATGTCACTGATCTGATTATTGATATTCGTTATAATGGCGGTGGTTTTTTACAAATGGCCAGTCAAGTTGCTTATATGATCGCAGGCCCCGCGAACACCAACGGTAAAGTTTTCGAAAAAACCATTTTTAACGATCAACACCCAACCTTTAACCCTGTTACTGGGCAACGTTTGGAGCCTGTGATGTTCACCGATGAATTTGTTGGCTTTGCCGAGAACCCGGCATTAATACCAGGTACACCATTACCAAGCCTTAACTTAAAACGCGTTTATTTATTAACCACTAGTAGCACTTGCTCTGCCAGCGAAGCGATAATAAATGGCTTACGCGGCGCTGATATTGAAGTTATTCAAATTGGCGCTGGTACTTGCGGCAAACCTTATGGATTTTACGCCACAGATAACTGCGATACGACTTACTTTAGCATTCAATTTACTGGCGAAAACAATAAAGGTTTTGGTGAATATTCAGATGGTTTTGCGCCGCAAAACACCACTGACAATGCCCGCTTACCAGTACGCATAGCCGGTTGCGCCGTTGCTGATGACTTTAGCCACCAGTTAGGCGATCCTGAAGAAGCGGTACTAAAAGCCGCGTTGGGTTATCGTGATAATGGTAGTTGTCCAGCAGCCAGTTCAATAGCCAGTAAGCAAGGTTTTGCACCTGCACGCTTTGGCGATACCCCTGCAGTATTAGATACACGGGCTGGATCTCTTGCTGAGCAAAATAAAATACTGCCTTCGCATTAAGCGTTAGCATTAAACTCAAGGCAGAATTGTTATGCTAAAAGAATGTTCATTATCAATACTAACCGCGCTCTTGATCAGCGGCTGCTCTGTGCAAAGCAGTGAACCAACACCAAAATTACAGCATGCATTACTAACAGAGCCTCAAGGGGAACTGATTGCTCAAGGAATTGCTCGCCTAATGCGCTCAGAGAAGATTGCAGTAGCTAATGATGTGTTTATGAAGCGCAGCTTGATGGTCGTTGATAACGTCACTAAAACCGACGAGCTTGGCAACCCTATTATGGGTAAACAGCTAAACATGCCAGACCGTTTTGAATTACTGATAAAAAACAACCTATGCTTTGTACGTCATCTCGATAGCAAAGCCACCGAGCCGCTACCGGATGTACAATGCAAGGTGAATGATATCTAGGTGCTAGGTGCTAGGTGCTAGGTGCTAGGTGCTAGGTG